>JANYFH010000256.1 GCA_025362705.1 Betaproteobacteria bacterium | reverse complement strand
GCCGCTTTCAGATATTTCATCTCGGCCGAATCTTCGGGCGGCTTGTAAAACGGAATGTCGGCGATCACGTCGTCAGCGACCGGAATGTTGAAGTGATCACGGAATTGCTTCAGTGATGCCAAATCCATTTTCTTTTGCTGGTGTGTGGCGTTCTGGCCCTCACCGGATTTGCCCATGCCAAAACCCTTCACGGTCTTGGCGAGAATGACGGTCGGTTGGCCTTTGTGGCTCGCCGCCGCCGAATACGCCGCATAAACTTTATATGGATCATGGCCACCGCGATTCAGGCGCCAGACATCGTCGTCGGACATCGTGGAAACCATTTTTTCCAGCTCCGGATACTTGCCGAAAAAGTGTTTGCGCACATAGGCGCCGTCGCGTGCCTTGTAGTTCTGGTATTCGCCATCAACGGCTTCCATCATGCGTCGTTGAAGAAGACCATTGGTATCCATGGCCAATAACGGGTCCCAGTAACGTCCCCAGATCGCTTTGATCACGTTCCAGCCTGAGCCGCGGAAATCAGCTTCGAGTTCCTGAATGATCTTGCCGTTACCACGCACCGGACCATCGAGCCGTTGCAAATTGCAATTGATGACAAAAATGAGATTATCGAGACCCTCGCGCGACGCCAACGCAATCGCACCCAGCGATTCAGGCTCGTCCATTTCGCCATCGCCCATGAACGCCCAGACCTTGCGGCCCTCGGTGTTGACGATGCCGCGGTTATGCAGGTACTTCATGAAACGCGCCTGATAAATTGCCTGCAATGGCCCAAGACCCATCGACACCGTCGGGAACTGCCAGAAATCGGGCATCAACCACGGATGCGGGTAGCTGGAAATGCCGCCGCCATCGACTTCCTGACGGAATTTCACCATCTGTTCTTCGCTGAATCGCCCTTCGAGAAAAGCGCGCGCGTAAACGCCCGGCGAAGAGTGACCCTGCATGAAAACCAGATCGCCGCCGTGTGTCGCGGAAGGCGCGTTCCAGAAGTGATCAAAGCCAATATCATAGAGCGTGGATGCGGACTGATAGCTGGCGATATGGCCGCCCAGATCTGAACTTTCCTTGTTCGCGCGCAGCACCAGTGCGACCGCATTCCAGCGGATCAGCGAGCGGATGCGATGCTCCATCTCCTGATCGCCTGGCAACGCATCCTCAGCGTGTGGCGGGATTGAATTGATGTAGGCGGTATTGGCAGAGTAGGGTAGATATGCGCCGGAGCGGCGTGCCTTCTCGATAAGTTGCTCAAGCAGGAAATGCGCGCGCGCCGGACCTTCAGCTTCAAGCACACCTTCGAGCGCTGCGATCCACTCCCGCGTTTCCTGCGGGTCTACATCATCTTCAGGGAAGCTTGCGCGGTCCATGAGTATCTCCTCATCTCGTCGTTATTTGAATTTCAAATGTAATATTAAACCGTATTCGCAGATTCGTCGCCAGGTGCACCGGAGAAAAGCACTTGAATTGACTTGTATTGAAACGAGCGGGGTCGATTTCTGTGCAGCGCCCGTCCAGACTTCAAGCTATGCAACACGAAAACGCCGTACACGCCAGGCAAAATCCCGCACATTACGCTTCGGTTCACCCCCGCTCGCCGCATAGCGCAACGCGACGTAGGTCTCAAATAACGGCGCTGCTTTTTGCGCCATTTTTGGTTGAATCTGCTGCAAGCGTTGCCAGTAATCCACCGGCCCCTCGTGCGGCGCGCGCTCGACACCCGTTTTTGCGAGCTTGCTGCAGAGGCGCTCATAGACGGCAACAATCGGCTCTTTACGGGTATGCAAAGCCCGGACATACAGAAACATTCCCGCCACACCGCCGGTGGCGAAAACGCCCGCGATCAGCCAGATCGCAATTGATCGCCAGTCGACATCACGCATGCCCAGGCCTTCAAGAAAATCGCGCTGTCGGTCCTGACTGAAACCCACCACCCAGCGATTCCATTGCGTGTTCATCGCATCCCATGAAAAAGCAATTTGTCTCAACAGGCCGAGCTTGTCCGCATCGATCAACGTATTCATCACCCCTATCGGTCCGAATGCCTCGGACATGCCGCGGTTGATGCGTAACGGTGATACCGCGAACGTGGGATCGACACGCACCCAGCCAAGATCCGTGAACCAGACTTCCGACCACGCGTGCGCCTCGGCCTGGCGAACCACCAATTGACGCGTAATCGGATTGATTTCGCCCCCCTGGTAGCCCGTCACCACACGAGCAGGAATTCCCGCAGCACGCAATAACAACACAAAACTACCGGCGTAATGTTCGCAGAAACCTTTTTTAGTGTCGAAAAAAAACTCGTCGACCGGATTCGCGCCGAGGCGCGGTGGCTGTAGCGTGTAGTCGAATTCCTTGTTGTAACGTGCCAGTAACGCTTCCACCAGCGCCTTCGGTTCCGGAATGTCCTGGCGCAGCTGTTTGCCGTAGGCAATGGTGCGCGGGTTAAGTCGGGCGTCATAGTTCAGATAGGGTTGCAGTTCTTTGGCGCCAAGCTCAGCACCGACGGTGTAACGCAGATGCGACGTAATGTCATAGGCTTTCAGATTCGTAACCGGTGTGCGCGAGCGCAACTGAAAATCGGCCAGGAAGTAGGCATCCTCCGGCGCAGCGGCGGGAAGATCCAGTGCGAAAAGCCAGGGTTTGTTGTGCGGCTGCAAGGTAACCCTGTAGTGAATCGAGGTGCCTTGCGGCACATAGTTGAGCTTTGTGCGGGTGGCGACGGGATACATGCGCCATGCGCGCCCATCCTGCTCACCCAGCACCGGGCCGCGCCAGTAAAGGTCTTCGGTTTGTGGCACTGCGCCATCGAATTCGACGCGGAAGGCAACGGCCTCGGAGACCGACAATTTGCTGATGTCGCCCGGCGACATCGTATCCGAGAGACCGGTCCTCGAACTTTCATCCTGCGGCATGCTCCAGAGCGCGCCGGATAGTCGCGGAAATAAAAAAAACAACACCAGCATCATCGGAATGGCTTGCAGCAATAGCCAGCCAGCGGGTACCAGGCGCTCTTTCAGCGTCGCTTCCGTATTGATGCGGTTGAACCCGATCAACGCCGCGATGAAGATCCACACACAGATAAACATGTAGAGACCCATCAGGATAGTCTGCGAATACATGAAATTGGTCATCGCCAGGAAAAAACCCATGAAAATCGGGATCATCGCGTCGCGTTTCATACGCATTTCGAGAATCTTCAGGCAAAGCATGATGATGAGCAGTGCGACACCGACCTCGCGACCGAACCAGCGGCCATATTCCATGCGGGCGCCAGTGGCAACAGCCAGCGCGATTAACCCCATCCACCACCACGGCGGCACCCGCAGCGCGTGCCTTGCGATCCACCAGCGCCAGGCACCAGCAGCAACACAAACGAGCGAAACCCAGATCGGCAAACGTGCCACATGGGGCGCAACGACAAACGCCATCGCAGCGAGCAGCCAGGTGATGTTGGCGAGGGTGAGGGCGCTTTGGTTCAGCATGGGTTTTTAAGATTCCAAACCGAATAGCGCCAGCGCATGCAGGCATTCGTCGCGATGCTCTGTACCTAAATCCGGGCGAATGTTGCGGTCAGGCAGTTTCAATCCATACGGCATCTGTGACCGTTCCGCTTCCATCACCCACCAGGTAAGACGTCCAAGCCGTTGTTCCACCGGCAAGCCTTGCAACGCATCGTAATCCAGCCATAAATCGGCGCTCGCGGTCGAACCAAATTCCTTCACCAACAATCCCTGGCCGCGCGCCAATGCTTTCCATGCGATTTGTCGTGGCGTATCACCAGCCCGATAAGCACGCAGCGATTGAAACTCTTCGTCACCACGAACAGGCACATTGCCTTCTCCCTTGGCCCGCATGTCGAGTGGCAGCGCCCCGGCACCGGGATCAGGCTTTGGATAGACCAGGCACGGCACACCGAAGTCAACGTAGGACCACGCATGGAACAGGCCGACGGGGTACTCGGTAAAAATTTCCAGCCGACCGCATTTCAGATAGCCGCGTTTCAACGCCATCATCGGGATCTGAAATGTTGTGCTGGTTTGTTCGCTCGCATCGCCAAATTCAGGTTCGGCATTGCGGATCTGCGCTCGCTTAATCCCGATGGCGTAGCGCGGCAAGTTGGGATTGGCGAGAACAATCGAAAAGTGCGCGGTTTCGCCCGCGAACACCGGTTCGACCTTGCCGGGACTGATCGACAGGCGCAACAAATTGCGAAACGTGTGGAACATCGCGATGCCGCCCATACCGGCCAGCAGGAACGTCAGCAGATAACCGAGCGACAGGCTGTAATTGATCGAGGCAATCAACAGCAGCACCAGAACAAAAGCGAAGAAATAACCGGTACGCGACGGCAGGATAAAGATACGGCGCTGGATCAAAACAACTGGCGGTTGCTCCGGGAAACGGGCACGAAAAATCCAGTCGGAAATGCGTTGGCGGAGGTTGAACGTGAGACTGGCGAGCATTTATTTTTTGAGTGTCCCGCAAGTCTTCAGCTTCCGTTGAAACTTGCGCACCGCCATCATCTCCTCGCTGTCTGAAGCCGTGCCTTTGGTGACCTTGCCGGCCTTTTCCTGAAACTCAATGAGGGTATCGTTGAGCAAATTAAGGCGCTCCTGTTTCGGTTTCCATATTGCTTCGGATGTTCGGAGTTCACCGCTGCGCTGCGCGATGTCAATTTCGGTGGCAAGCGTTTCCCGCTCGCACAAGCGCGGTTCAAAATCAGCGAACAAGCTTTCCAGCCTCACCATTGGCGCAACGATCGGTGCAGATACAACGCCGCCCGCCGAACGCTGTGGCGTGAGCGATTGTTTGCTGGTATCACAAGGGCGGTCGCTGTATTCGATTTTTCCGTCAGCGCCCTTGCATTTGAAATTGTCTGCTATCGCGGTTGACTGACTCGACAACAACACCGCGAGTACAGAAAAACCGGCGATGGAACTGATTTTGATCGTGCGCATTTTTTTCTTTCTCCAAGTTTTTGTGGTTGACCAACGCGATTACGGTATCGGTACCGCGCGAATGAGTTCCTGCGCAGGATCGAGAATCTTGATATCGCCATTCGTTACCGGTCGCAGGCGATGCCCGACCACGGCTGGCGCAACCGTCTGCACATCTTCCGGCAATACCTGATTGCGCCCTGACATGAGCGCCCAGGACTGCGCTGCGCGCAGCAACGCGAGACCCGCGCGTGGCGAGAGACCCATTTCAAAATGTGCCGAATCGCGTGTGTGCAGAATCAGGGCCTGCACGTAATCGACCAGCGCATCCGATACAAAAACCTTTGTGACTTCTTCTTGCAGTGAAGCCAATTCCTTGACCGACATCGCAGTGGTAATGCGCGCAATCAAGTCACGGCGATCCACGCCCTTGAGTAGTGCGCGCTCGGCAGCTTTATCCGGATAGCCCAATTTAATACGCATCAGGAACCGATCGAGTTGCGACTCGGGCAACGGAAAGGTGCCGATGTGGTGCGCGGGGTTTTGTGTCGCAATGACAAAAAACGGCTCAGGCAGTTTCATGGTTTCGCCGTCGGCTGTCACCTGATGCTCTTCCATCGCTTCCAGCAGGGCACTCTGCGCCTTGGGCGAGGCGCGGTTGATTTCGTCAGCCAGAATGACCTGCGAGAAAATCGGCCCGGGATGAAAACGAAAGGTGCTGGTTTCGCGATCAAAGATCGACACACCGACCACATCGGCGGGTAACAGGTCGCTGGTGAACTGAATGCGCTGGTATTGCAGCCCCAACAAACTTGCGAGCACGTGTGAGAGGGTGGTTTTACCGACACCGGGAACATCCTCGATCAGCAGGTGCCCACGCGCAAGAATGCAGCACATGGCCATCTTGATTTGCTGATCCTTGCCGAGAATGATTTCGCCTGCGCGCTGCAACACGGTAGCTAGCGGGCTGTGAACGGATTGTTTTTCGAAAAGCGAGACAGACATGGAACGTCCTGAAGTTGAACACTGATTTTACGGCACATACGCCGATTTACGATACGTGCAGCCAGGCAGATGCAAAATCAGCGCTAACATTGCATGGTTACGCAGTATGTGACACGCTTTATTTCAACGCGTTCTAGTGTCACGACACTAACTTACGGACAATTCACATGACCACCGCCTTTATCACTCATCCTGATTGCCTGAAACACGAAATGGGTCCGCATCACCCCGAATGTCCCGCACGCCTGCAAGCGGTGTACGACGCATTCAAGGATTCCGGTCTCATGCCGCAGCTTCGGCAGGTCGATGCCCCGCTGGCAACGCGTGAACAGCTCGCCGCAGCGCACGCGCCTGACTATGTTGACGCGATTTTTGAAGCCGCGCCGCAACACGATTACATTGCGCTCGATCCTGATACCTCCATGAATCCCTATTCGCTCATCGCCGCACAGCGCGCTGCGGGCGCCGTGATTCAGGGCGTGGATATGATCATGTCGGAGGATATTGCCAGTGCATTTTGCGCGGTGCGCCCGTGCGGCCATCACGCGACCTACAACCGGTCGATGGGCTTTTGCATTTTCAACAACGTCGCCGTCGGTGCGATTCATGCACTTGAAACTTACCAGCTGGATCGTGTCGCCATTCTCGATTTTGACGTGCATCACGGCAATGGCACCGAAGATATTTTCCATGAAGACGAGCGCGTCATGCTGTGTTCGAGTTTTCAGCATCCTTATTACCCCGGCACCGGTGCCAACACCGGCAACGCACATATCATCCCTACGCCGCTGCCCGCGCGCACAGCTGGGCCGAAGTTTCGCGCGGCCATAGAAAGCACCTGGTTCCCCGCACTCGAAAAATTCAAGCCGGAACTGATCATCATTTCCGCAGGCTTTGACGCGCACGTGGATGATCCGTTGGGCTATCTGGAGCTGGTTGAAGATGACTACACGTGGATTACACGGCGTATCCGCGAGGTGGCTGATACCTTCGCCGAAGGACGGATCGTTTCGGCGCTGGAGGGTGGCTACAACCTGACGGCACTAGGTAGCAGCGCAGTGGCGCATGTGAGAGCGTTAATGTAGAAAACTCTAGCACTGGCGCGGGTTTCAGGTCGAAAATAGCCTGAAAGGCGCGCCAGTGCTAGATATTTAGTAGCGAAATTGGCGACTCAACGCCGTTCGCCCTGAGGTATCAAAGGGCCGATAGGGCCACGTTGCTTCAATAACTTAGTGCGCGCGTGCTTCGATACCTCAGCACGAACGGGGATTTTTACGCTCTCAGTCAATGCTCAACGCACCGGCGCGTAATTCACCGGAATCCATTCGTAGCCTTTGCCTTCGGCCCGCAACCGCCCAATACCCGGAAACGAGATGTGCGCACTACCCACGAGGTAGCCCTGCTTGGCCGCTTCGACATAGGCTTTTTTGCGTTGCACCGCTGCCGCTTTACTATCGGTATCAAATTTGATCGTCACACTTGGGTTGTCGAACTGCACCGAAGCGACGTGCATCAGATCGCCCCACAACACTATTTTTTGTCCCTTGCTTTCGATCGCATAAATCGCATGGCCTGGTGTATGCCCGTGACTCGCGACGGCTTTGATGCCGGTTGCAAGATCGGTATTGCCATCGAACGGCTTGAATTTATCTGCTTTGACATACGGGTTTATCGAAGCCATCGCGCCCTGGAAGAAACCTTTGCTATCAGCGGGTGCCTTGTCCAAATTCGCCTGGCTGAGCCAGAAATCCGCGTCGTGCTTGTCGGCGCGAACAATGGCATTCGGGAAAGCCAATTTGTCACCCGCCATCAAGCCGCCAACGTGATCGGCATGCATATGCGTGATATAAATTTCGTCAACCTGCTCAGGTTGATAGCCGGACGCCTTCAGATTGGCAACGAGATTGCCGAGCGTGGGGCCGAACAATCCTGCAGCACCAGTATCCACCAGAATCAGTTTTTCACCGGTGTTGATGAGATAGCCGTTCACCGACGTTTCTACCGGATTCTTGAGATACGACTTGGCGAGCGCTTTGTCTATTGCTTTCGGCGAGATGTTGGTCAGCAGGTCCCTCATGGGTAAGTTTGCGGTGCCGTCAGAAAGCGCTGTGATCTCGAAGTCGCCAAGCATCATGCGGTAGTAGCCTGGGGCCGATGTTTTGACCATTGGGGCGGCGGCGTGGGCGGTGGTGGTCAAGAAAGCGATTGCT
>JANYFH010000027.1 GCA_025362705.1 Betaproteobacteria bacterium | reverse complement strand
CCTTTTTCCATCAGGTACTCGTGAATATCCAGCAACCGGCAGCCCGGAAATATTTTGCCAAACTCGTATTTTTGCAGCTGATCCATGCAAGTGCCGCAAGAGACGATGACGGTCTTGATGTCGAGATAGTTCAGCGTATTGGCGACGCGATGAAACAGCACCCGATTGTCGGTGGTGATTTGCTGACCTTTGTCGGCATTGCCCGCAGCGGTTTGCGGATAGCCGCAACACAGGTATCCAGGGGGCAACACGGTTTGAACGCCGACGTGATACAGCATCGCCTGCGTAGCCAGCCCTACCTGACCAAACAGACGTTCTGATCCGCAGCCAGGGAAATAAAATACTGCCTCGGCATCCACACCGGCTTTTTTTGCATCACGAATGATCGGCACTACTTTGTCGTCTTCGATATCAAGCAGGGCGCGCGCAGTTTTTTTGGGCAATCCCCCGGGCATCGGCTTGTTGATGAAGTGAATTATTTGCGCCTTGATCGCGGGCTTGCCGACAGTGGCGGGCGGGCGTTTGGTCTGCGTTTGCGGCAGCAGGAATTTTTTCGCCAGCGAATGCGCGAAACGCTGCACCTTGTAACCCCAGTCGATCATCAGGGTCTTTACGATCTTGATGGTGGTCGGATCGGTGGCATTGAGATAGAACATCGCCGCCGCAGCGCCGGGGTTGAATTTCTTTTTGCCCTCCTTGCGCAACAGATTTCGCATTGCCATCGAGACGTTGCCGAAATCGATATCCACCGGACACGGGCTTTCACATTTGTGGCAAACCGTGCAGTGGTCCGCCACATCAGAAAACTCATCGAAATGGCGCAACGACACGCCACGACGAGTTTGTTCTTCGTAAAGAAAAGCTTCGATCAACAATGAGGTGGCGAGAATTTTGTTGCGCGGGCTGTAGAGCAGGTTTGCGCGTGGCACATGCGTGGCACACACTGGTTTGCATTTTCCGCAACGCAGACAATCCTTGATCGAGTCAGCAATCGCACCGATGTCGGACTGCTCGAGAATCAACGATTCCGCACCGAGCAAGCCAAAACTGGGTGTGTACGCGCGTGTCATGTCGCCGCCCGGCAACAGCTTGCCTGCATTGAAGCGGCCTTCGGGGTCAACCCGTTTCTTGTAGTCGCAAAACGGCTGGATTTCTTCAGGGGTCAGGAATTCAAACTTGGTAATGCCGATACCGTGTTCACCGGAAATGACGCCATTCAATTTTCGCGCGAACGCCATGATGCGTGCCACGGCAGCGTTGGCTTCCTGCAACATGGCGTAGTCGTCGGAATTTACCGGGATGTTGGTGTGTACATTGCCGTCCCCGGCGTGCATGTGCAATGCAACGAATACGCGGCTGTGCAGTACTTCCTTGTGGACCGCATCGAGTTTTTCCTGCACCCTGACGAACATGCGCCCTGAAAAAATTTCATGCAAAGGCTGGCGTATTTCGCTTTTCCAGGAAGTGCGGATCTGGTGGGTTTGCAGCAGATCAAATAGCGTTAATCCCGGATTCGCTTCTGACGCGTGTGTACAGGCTGCGTCCACGTCGACCGCGCGAAGCTCGCTTTGAATGCGGGAAAGCGGCTGATCGAGATTGTCGAGATAACATCTCCAGCGCGCGCCAACCGCCTGCAACAAATCGAGCGCATCCTGGCGTTTTGAGCCAATCAACTCCTCGGCCGAGATTTTTTCGTCTTCATCAAACAGCGGCAATCGGCTCTGCAAACATTGAACCAACGCCTCGACCAGCCGAAGTTTATTCTTCAGGGAAAGTTCGATGTTGATGTGCTCAATGCCGTCGGAATAATCACCGAGACGATCAAGTGGAATGACCACGTCTTCATTGATCTTGAACGCGTTTGTGTGTTTCGCAATGGCGGCAGTTCGCGCGCGGTCCAGCCAGAATTTCTTGCGTGCCTCCGGGGTCACTGCAACGAAACCTTCACCGTGCCGTGCGTTGGCAAGCCGGACCACCGCGCTGGCGGCTTCCATCACGGCGTTTTCATCGTCTGAAACAATATCGCCAAACAACACCATTTTCGGTCGCTGGTTGCGGCGTGATTTGGTCGCGTAGCCCACTGCCTTCAGGTAGCGCTCATCCAGATGTTCGAGGCCGGCAAGAATGGCGTGCTCATGGCCATCCAGAAAGTTCTTGATTTCGACAATTGTTGGAACCGCCTCCTTGACCTGTCCGAAGAACTCCAGACATACAGTGCGAATATGTTTGGGCATGCGGTGCAGCACAAAGCGCGCCGACGTGATGATGCCGTCGCAACCTTCCTTTTGAATGCCCGGAAGTCCGGCGAGAAATTTATCGGTGACGTCTTTCCCCAATCCGGTTTTGCGAAACGCCGCACCGGGGATTTCCAGCGTTTCTTGACGGATGAGTTTCTTGCCAGTCTCGTCGAAGGTGCGGATACGAAATTTCGCGAGTGCAATATCGTGGATCTTGCCCATGTTGTGGTCGAGCCGCTCAACCTCCATCCACTCGGCATTCGGCGTCACCATTTTCCACGAGGCTAAATTATCGAGCGCAGTGCCCCACAACACGGCTTTCTTGCCGCCCGCGTTCATGGCCACATTGCCGCCGATGCAGCTCGCATCCGCACTCG
>JANYFH010000225.1 GCA_025362705.1 Betaproteobacteria bacterium | reverse complement strand
CTGGATGCATATCGGCATGAAAAAAACCATCGCGAAACACCTGCGTAAAAAAAATCTTCACGCCGTCAGAGGCCAGCCGCGCCAGATCGAACCCCGCCGCCTTTAGCTGGGCAATATCATTGACCGGGATGGCGTCGATCCGCTCCATCACCATCACGTCCCGGTGGCAGTAATCGAAATACACCTCGGGCACATACAGCAAGGTGCCATCGATGAAGTTGCGTCGCAAGGTCGATGCATTGGCGGCTTCGCGAATGAGGTCGAGCTCATCGTGGATGGATTTTTCAAATTCGGCGACGACCTCGCGTGGCCGCAACCGCTCACCATCGTCATACGCGCGCAACACCAGGTCGGCCACGACATACAGGAGGCTGATGTCTTTCTCGATCGTTACGCGAATATTCGGCCGCAGGATTTTCACCGCAACTTCGCGCCCGCTTTCCTTGCCCGAACCGATGGTCGCGAAATGTACCTGCGCAATCGACGCGCTGGCGATCGGCGTCAGATCGAATTTACTGAAGGTATCGTGATAGGTGCGGCTCGAATCGTCGCCGTAGACGCGATTGAGTGTGGCGATAACGTCGCTGGAGTCAAACGGCGGCACGGCATCCTGCAAGGCGGCAAGTTCAGCGGCGATATCAGCTCGAACGAGATCCGGTCGGGTGGACAGCAGTTGCCCGAACTTGACGAAGATCGGTCCGAGTTCCTCTAGTGCTTCACGAAGGCGTACCGCGCGTGGCGTTGAGAATCGACGCCAGAAGAAAAGGCCACGCACAAAACCAGAAAGCGCGCGTGAGCGCTCGTGCCCGTCGAGAAACTCGTCGAGTCCGTAGCGATAAACGACGGAGAGAATCTTGAAGAAACGGAATGCGCGCATGAAGCAGGAATTTTAGCTTGTTGCAGTGGAAAACAGGCGGCCAGTCACAAAATAGCGCCGAAGTCTTTCCCTTTACTACGCACCACCAAATTTCGCCCGCCACCAATCCTTGACCGCGATCTTCAAAGCCCGCGCCAGCTCGCGGATGCGCTGATACGCAGGCAGCGCACGCACATACGCATAAAGCCGCTCCTTCCATCCGATGATGGCAAGGTAGGCGCGATTGAACCAGCCAATGGTGAGTAGCGCCGGTTTGGTCAGCGAAAATATCCGCGCGAGGAACGCAGTGCCGATCACCTTCGCGATGATGAACACCCACAGCCCGTACACGCCGTGACCATGCGCGATCAACCAGAATGCGGCGAGCTTGAATGGCAGCAGAATGGCGGCGGGAATGATGAATGCGATGACGGCAGCATACGGTGGCAGCTTGGCAAGTTGTGTTTCGAGCCAATGTATCGGCGGCAGTTTGCCGAGCCACGACATGAATGCCAGCATTTCGTCCCACACCCACTCCTCGAGAAAAATCCAGAGTGCGAGCGGGACGGTGAAAATGCCGCGAAGGATACGGCGCAAAAGGCTTTTGGGTGGCGTATCGATTGTCATGGTTGCGTATTGTAGATAGGGTCGGGCGCAGTCGTAACCCAACCTATGAAGATCGCCTATCCATGCGCCTTTTCGATGATTTATCCTCGAAAAGGCGCATGGATACTGGGTTTACAACTAAGTATGCGGGGACAGCTCAAACACGAATTGTCAATTTCGTCAGTCGTGCGTCCAGTCTTGCGATGTCGTCGCGCTGGGTTTCATTTTGCCGTGCGAGCTCTTCGAGTTCGCGTTGGGTGATAAATGCCCGCCGTTCCTCGGTCAGGTACTCGGCAACATTCGCGGTGAGCCGCTGCCCAGTTTCTTGCCGCCAAGCATGGGCGCGTCTGGCAGTATCAACAATCCGCTGCGCCGCCACATCGCCGACGACACGGCTTAAATCCTGGTCCACATCCCATTCAACATTGCGAGCAATGTCGGATAGCGTGGCAGCCAATTCTGAATCGCCCGTGAAGGCGAGCCGCGTGAATGCGTCCGCATCTTTTGTCGCGAGCTTTGGTAGCAGGGACAGCGGAATGACGAATGACAGGTCGGGTGCGGGTAATTCCGCACCCGTGTCGCCAACCAACTCCATTTCGCCCTCGCGTGTGACCCGCATGCGCGTTGCGACCGGTCCAACAGCGATCGCAATCAATTTCCCTTCATGCACCCGCAATTGATCACGTGCCGCCGGGTAATCCGACAGCACACGATTGAAAAACTTTATTGCCGGAAATTGGAAGGCGCGATCAAACAAGGGGGCCTCTGATTAAGTTGCTTTCGACAGGATTGTGTTGAGATTGGGGCATATGCAAGACGTGCGACGAAGGTGCGTTGCTTAAGCTACCGCACGAGGAGCGCAACGATGCAGGTGCCCCAATATCGACGCAAGACTTGCGAAATGAACTTGATCAGAGGCCCCCGTGATCAAGTCAACTGTTGAATTCCTGCCAGCAACCAGGTCGATTTCGCGTCGTCCAGCCGCTTGCTGACATGCCAGATTTCGTCGAACGCTTCTGCCGGTCCGCCGACTACCTCACGAATTTCTCCGGTGTAGCGCACGCTGGCGACGGCGCGTTGATTCTCTGTGGTGACCTCGAGCACAGTCACGCTGAGTGAAACGATTTCGGTCTTTTGCGCAACATCGCCGCGTTCCTGGATTTGCAGCGATAGTTCAGCGTACATTTCCGGTGTCGTGAAATCGCGAATGTCATTGGTGTCTTTCGCGTCGTTTGCGGCCTGCAGACGGATGAATGCGAAACGCGCCTGCCGCTCAAATCCCGGCACATCGAAATCTGCTGGTATGCGCGTATCGACTGGCGCGGTCGGTGCTGCCCCGGAACCTCCCATGAGCTTGCTGCCTATTTCGGGTGCGCCGCTCGACAGTCCGCTACGTTCCATCGGTGCTGGTGCAGGCGAGTTGGCGCTGTATTGCATGGGCGCATTTCCACCGCCGGCATTCTGCATCGCCTTCTTTTGCATGAACATGCGAAACAGCATAAAGGCACCGAATGCGAGACCGGCGAACAGGAGAATATCCATCATTTTCAGACCGCTAAAACCGCCGCCCATAAACAGTGAAGCGAGCAAACCACCTGCGGCAAGACCGGCGAGCGGCCCCATCCATCTGCTCATGCCCGAAGGTGCGGCAGCGGGTGTGGCAGGGTTGGACGCGGCTGCGGGGGCAACAGCGTTTTGTGCGGGTGCTTTGGGCGCATCTTTTTGAATATTCTGCTTCTGCATGCCGGTGGATTTACCACCGCCCAAACGGCTTTTCGCGTCGACGTCACCGACGGCAAAAAGTGTTGTGAACAACACCAGCAATACAGCGAACAAAAAATTCTTCATGGCTTTTCCTAGGTTGATGATGCCGGCACTGGCGATGTAAATCCGGTGTCGCCTTCTGCGCCGTTACTTGGCAATTCTCGTGCTGTAGGTGAGCTCTACATCAGAGCTGGTTCTGTTTTCCCACATGAGGCAGTACACCTCTTTCGCCTTTGCTTCGTAGAGGCCCGATTCACCATTGGTGTGATCCAGCTTCACTGGATAGTAGACCTGATCGCCCTTGTGGTAGTGAAGATTGAAATTGATTTTTGCAGACGACTCAAAGCGGTACTCGACCTTTTGCGGCGGGTCGAGCGTCATGCATTTCTCGACCAGCTTGTTTGGTTTGAGAATAACCGGTTTGGCCGTTTGCGCGTCGACCGATACCGACAAAATCATCGACACAATAGCTGCAGTAATGACTAAACG
>JANYFH010000173.1 GCA_025362705.1 Betaproteobacteria bacterium | reverse complement strand
CACTTTCGATGGCATCGATAATTGCTTGTTGCGAGCGGGCAATTCCTGCAAGGAGTTCGGCGACTTGTTCAGTATTGAGGTTCATGGGGAGACTCAAAAGTTACACGGGTTGAACGCGACGGAAAGACGACCGACCAACGTCAAGTGCTACGCTGAAATCATAGGTTAGCACAGCGACTGCATCGGCAATATAAGCGCACAGTATTGCCTAGGGCGGGCTTCGCTATTTGTGACGCTTCATCCATTCGATCAGCGCGTCTGAAGGAATGGCCGGGCTGATCACGAAGCCCTGCGCGATGTCGCACCCCATGCGCTTGAGGTCCTTGAGTGTAGCTTCGTCTTCCACGCCTTCAGCGACGACTGTGAGTTCGAAGTTGTGCGCAAGATCGATCACAGACCGCACGATTTGCTGATCTCCCTTGTTGTCGCGCATGTGCTGCACAAACAATTTGTCGATTTTCAACTCGTCCAGCGGGAAACGCTTCACATACGAAAGGGACGAATAGCCGGTACCGAAATCATCTACGGAAAGGGCTACTCCCATTTTCTTCAACTGATTCATGATCGCCAGCGAGTATTCGAGGTCGTTGATGGTAGCGTCTTCATTAATTTCGAGCGTCAGGCGCGAGGGATCTGCCTGCCACGTGCCAAGCGCCTGGCTTACCAGGCGTGGCAACTCAGCATCGCCCAACGTGATGGTGGAAAGGTTCACTGCCACGTCGAGCATGATGCCGAGGTGTTTCCACTCCGACTGGTGCCGCAGCGCCGTATTCAACACCCACTCCGTGAGACTGCCGATCATGCCATTCGACTCCGCAACCCGTATCGCGACCGGTGGTGGAATCGCGCCGTGACCGGGCAGCGTCCAGCGCAGTAGCGCTTCCACGCTTCGGCACCGACCGGTTTTCAATTCGATTTTTGGCTGATAGTAGACTTCAAGTTGATTGGTTCGTATCGCCTCGCGCAGCTCGATGTTCAGGCCGGTGTAAGTATCGGCCGCGCGCCGGTCATCGGCTTGAAATACATATTGCGCGACGTCACGACTACGCGCAATGTGTTTGGCAATATCGGCATGAACCAGGAGCTCTTCTGCGTTCGCGGCCTGTCCCGGAAAAGTGGCGATACCGATGATCGGTCGAACCGTGAGGAGATTTTCCTCAATAGCGAATGGTGCTTCGAACACGTGTAGAAGTTTGGCAGCAGCAAGCGATGGGAGTGCATCACTTCTGAGATTGGGAAGGACCACACAGATTTTTTCGTCGGAGAGCTGCACGACACGATCTGCCGGTCGCAGCGCGGTGGCAACCCGGCGCAATGCACGTTGCATGATTTGACCCGTGGGGATGCCCAGCATGGCGTCGAGTCGATCCGAACGCGCCAGCAAGATCATCAACACTGCCACCACGCGTTGTGACATTCTGGCGTGATCGATCGCGTTGGTGAGCGTCGATTTCAGCGCCGAGCGCGGCAATTCCTGGGACGGTTGCGACTCGCATTCTGTCCCCCGCAATGAGGTGGCGAGTGCGCGGGGGTTGGGTATGTTGCTCATCGCATGTTCAACAAGGCGGTCCGCGCATCATGCTGCGTAAAAATCACGCGGGTCGAGCCCGTACGCTTTACTGGGCAGGCCGGCCCGAATGTACACGGGCGAGTCGGAAACGTCGTAAAGAAGATCCAGTGTAGTTGGATTTGCGCATACGGTCTTGTCCGGCATAGTGAGCACCAATACTTTCGGGCGCAGGCGCTTGATTTTGCTGTGCGTGACGACAACGGCAACTTCGCCGGTGGAAAGTTCCACCATGCTACCCACCGGAAACACGCCGATCGACTGGATGAATTGCTCGACCATATCGGTTTGAAACTGACTGCCGCTCCAACTCGAAAGCATCTGCAGTGCCTGATGGGGCGACACAACTTCCGCGTAAGGTCGCGGCTTGGTCACCGCAGCATAAGTGTCAGCGATTGCGCCCATGCGTCCGAAAGTGCTGATCTTGTCGCCCATCAAATTGTTGGGATAGCCGCTTCCATTCATGCGCTCGTGGTGCTGGGCGATGCCTTCGAGTACATCGGGATGGATATTTGGTGTCTCTTGCAATATTTCGAGGCCGAGGTCAACGTGTTCCTTGATTTGTTCGAACTCGTCGGCGGTAAGCCGCGCATTTTTTTCCAGCAATTCGCGCGGCAACTTTATCTTGCCAATGTCGATCAGCAGACCGAGCATGCCAAGCTGGGAAAGCTGCTCTTTGGGATAACCGAGGTGGCGTCCGAATGCGACCAGGTTTATGGCGACGCTAAGCCCATGCCCGTAGATGGTCAAATCCTGTTCGCGCATCCTTGCCACCCAGATGAGAGCGTCGGGATTGCGCACCATGCTTTCCACCATGTCGGCAACGACCGAATCGATATCCTCAAGGCTGAGGTTGTCGCCTGCCCTGATATCTTCAGCCATGCGATGCAACAAGTCGCTGGTGCGCTTGAACGATTCTGCCGCCACACTTATTTCGCTTTCAACTGTCGTCAGGTCCTCGTAGATCGTCAATTGCACGGTTTCAGGAATGAAGGATGGACGCACTACTTCGTTAGATACACCGACCGTCTCGGCTACCGCATCGTCATCAAATTTTTCACTGTCGCTGCGAGCGAACATGCTGGTGACGCCACCACGCAGGTTTCCCCACAGGCTCCGAAACCGGCCGGTTGCGCTGCCAACATCCGATCCTGTGCCGCGTGAAGAGGCGGCCGGTGCGAGTTGCCCATTAGAGGAAACGTTGACGTTCTGGTTACGGCTATCCTTCACCGATATCGCAATTTCCCGCGGGCCGGATCTACTGTCTGATTGCTTCTGTGCTGCCGCAGATATTGGCGTGGTGCGACCGGGCGCTGCGGGAGCAGGCGGTAGTTTGCGATTTGTGGATGACACTGGTTGCTGAGCCCGCTGCACCGTCACACGTGGTTCGCGGCCAAGATCGCGCGGGGCAACAACCGCTTTCTTTGCCGGCGTGTCGAAATCCTTGCCTACGGAGCGCTGGGGATCAATCATCACCCAGTCGCAGTGCAGACGCAATTGCTGAAGCTGTTCGTCGTCTTCGAGCAGAAATCCCTGTAGCAGGAAGGGTGTGTCTATCCATGGCCGATCCAGGTCGGCAATGAACATTCCGGTCTTCAAATCCTTGGCGGCAATCTTTTGATGCATGGGGGTTATGGCTTATCGCGATGGAGGTAGTTGCGGTAACGAGCGCAAAAATCTGCGAACTGACTGTGCCTAATATAACATTTGCGACGCTAAAACTAGCGTTGAAAAAGCGATAATTTGTGTCAACATCGTCTCGCAAATCGCAATAAGCAATCACCATTTGGCAAGCTCGCCTAATCAGTTTATCCTGCGGCACCTCTCACACATACTGGTACGGTCTTTCGTGAATTTTCAATTGCTTGGCAGAGACGGTCCTGCGCGACGCGGCCGTCTCACCCTTAATCACGGCGTTGTTGAAACGCCGGTCTTCATGCCAGTCGGCACCTATGGCACGGTGAAAGGTATGAGCCCGGTCGAGCTAATCGAGATCGGCGCACAAATTGTTCTGGGCAATACTTTTCATCTCTGGCTGCGCCCGGGGCTGGATGTCATTGCAAAACACTATGGCCTGCACAAATTTATGGCGTGGAATGGGCCGATCCTTACCGATTCCGGTGGCTTTCAGGTCTGGAGTCTTGGCGAACTGCGGAAAATTTCAGAAGAGGGCGTTGCATTTCAATCGCCCATCAATGGCGACAAATGTTTCCTGTCGCCGGAAGAATCGATGCGCATCCAGCGCGTGCTCAATTCCGATGTTGTGATGATTTTTGACGAATGCACCGCACATCCTTCGACTCATGCCGAGGCAGCGGAATCGATGCGGCTGTCGCTGCGCTGGGCCGAGCGCTGCAAGAATGAATTTACGCAGTTGCAGAATCCCAACGCGCTGTTCGGCATTGTGCAGGGCGGCATGTACGCGGAACTGCGTGATGAATCGTTGGCCGGGCTGGCAGAGATCGGTTTTGATGGCTACGCCATTGGCGGGCTTTCCGTCGGCGAGCCGAAAGAGGACATGTTGCGTGTGCTCGCGCACATCGCGCCGAAGTTGCCGCCAAGCCAGCCACGTTATTTGATGGGGGTCGGGACACCGGAAGACCTAGTTGCCGCAGTGGGTGAAGGCGTGGATATGTTTGATTGCGTGATGCCGACGCGAAACGCCCGTAACGGCTGGCTCTTCACGCGATTTGGTGATGTAAAAATTCGCAACGCGCGCTATAAGGACGACACCGGCCCGCTCGATGACACATGCACTTGTTACACCTGTCGCAATTTCACCCGCGCTTACTTGCATCATCTGCAGCGCACCAATGAAATGCTCGGTGCGCGCCTCAATACCATTCACAATTTGTTTTACTACCAACAGTTGATGGGCGAAATGCGCAGCGCCATTGAAGTCAGGTCCTTCGCGCCGTTTGTGGCGAAATTCCGTTTGGAGCGGGCAAGCGGCCCTGCGTGAAGTGGTATAATTTCGGGTTTATTTGCCTGCTGATTTTCGCAATAAGCCGTTGAGTTTTCGGAAAAAACTGCCATGTACCCCGCGGGCTCTTTTTTTTCAACGCTTTTTCCCATTCCAAACCCCAAGTACGGAGCACATATTTCATGATCACCAATGCCTATGCCCAAGCGGCCGCTGCACCCTCGGGCACCGATTCGATGATCGGCATGTTGCCGATTTTCGCGATGTTCATCCTGCTGTACTTTTTGATGATTCGTCCGCAGATGAAGAAATCGAAAGAACAAAAGCAGATGCTTGATGCGTTGCAAAAAGGCGATGAAGTCATTGCAATGGGCATCATTGGCCGCATCGCAAAGATTGGTGATGGCTATATCGGCCTTGAAGTCGCCGATGGCAAGATCATTCACATGCAGCGCCAGGCAGTCACTACGCTGCTGCCAAAGGGCACGTTCAACGATGTAACGAAATGACGTTTGATGTTCTGCCGATAGTTTTTTTAAGCCTTTTTTGAGTATTAGCTGACCTAAATGAACAAATACCCTGTCTGGAAATACGCCGTCATTGTTGTTGCCCTTGTGATCGCGTTTCTTTATACGCTTCCCAATTTCTTCGGCGATGTACTGGCGGTTCAAGTATCAGGCTTGCGCGCCAACAAGGCCGACGCCGATATAAAAAAACAAGTTGAGGAAGCGCTTAAAGCCGCCAATGTCGACGTAACCAGTGTGCTGCTCGATGGTGAGTCGTTACGAGTGCGTTTCAAAGATGGAGAGGCGCAAACGAAGGGGCGTGACGCGATCCAGGCGAAGCTTGGTTCAGGCTACATCGCTGCGTTGCAATTGATTTCCAATTCACCGGCATGGCTTTCCAAAATCAATGCGTTGCCGATGTATCTCGGCCTTGATTTGCGCGGCGGCGTACACTTTTTGATGCAAGTCGACATGAAATCGGTGGTCGACAAAGCTGCCGATCGCTACACGGGCGACATACGCGTGCTGCTGCGTGACAAGAAAATTTTCTATACTGGTATTTCGCGCGAAGCTGATCGCGTCGTCGCGAAGTTCAAAGAAAAACCGGAGCTCCAAAAAGCGCTGACAGAAATCAATACCCAATTGCCGGAATTGCAATTGCGCGACACCGAGGTCAATGGCGAGTTTGTCCTGACTGCGCTCATGAAGCCGGAAACGCTGAAGAAATTGCAGGAAAACGCGATCCAACAAAACATCACCGCCTTGCGGAGGCGCGTTAATGAACTCGGTGTCTCGGAACCTATCGTGCAGCAGCAGGGTGCCGAGCGAATTCTGGTGCAACTCGCCGGCGTACAGGATCCCGCGCAGGCCGAAGACATCTTGGGCCGTACCGCTTCGCTCGAAGTTCGGCTGGTCGCGGAAGAGCACGCGACATCGCGCAACTACGACGCGTTTGAACGCTATCGTAACGAACCCGCACCGTTTGGTACTGAAAAAATCATTGATGAAAAAGGTTTTGCAGTTCTGGTTTACAAAACCGTTGCGTTTACCGGTGACAAGATCACCGACGCACAGGCCGGATTTGACCAGCAGGGTGGCGGCGGATCGATTGTCAACGTGACTCTGAACGCGGCCGGCGGTCGCGCCATGACAATGACCACCCGCGGCAACGTTGGCAAGCGTATGGCGGTCATCATGATTGAAAAGGGAAAGCCTGAGATACTCACTTGGCCCAATATCAATAGTGAGTTGGGTGCCCGCTTCTATATTTCCGGAATGCCGAATACGCAGGAAGCAAAAAATCTTGCGCTGCTGTTGCGCGCGGGTGCACTCGCGGCACCGATGGAAATTATCGAAAAGCGCATGATTGGCCCAAGTCTCGGTGCGGAAAATATCACGAAGGGCAAAAACTCTCTTCTGCTTGGGTTCGCGCTGATCACCGTTTTCATGATCGTGTATTACATGTTGTTCGGTGTGGTTTCTGTCGCGGCGCTGGCGTGTAATTTGTTTTTTCTGGTTGCGCTGCTATCGATGTTGCAGGCAACACTGACGCTGCCGGGTGTTGCCGCCATCGCGCTGGCGCTGGGTATGGCGATCGATGCAAACGTACTGATCAACGAGCGCATCCGCGAAGAACTCCGCAACGGCATGTCTCCGCAAATGGCGATTCAGGCCGGTTACGACCGCGCTCTCGATACAATTATCGATTCCAATATCACCACACTGATCGTCGGTCTCGCGTTGTTGATCTGGGGTTCGGGGCCGGTGCGCGGTTTTGCAGTGGTGCATTGCCTCGGTATTCTTACCTCGGTGTTCAGCGCGGTGATGGTTTCGCGCGGACTGGTGAACCTCATTTATGGCGGCAAAAAGAAAGTGGCGAAATTGTCGATTGGCAATGTGAACTGGCACAAAGGCGCCAGCCAGACACCCGCCAAAGCGTAACGCATGCCTGCATAACCTGAAATAGATAGGAAGCAACATGGAGTTTTTCAGAATCAAGAAATCGATCCCGTTCATGCGCCACGCGCTGGTGTTCAACGTGATTTCGTTCGTTACGTTTTTGCTTGCCGTCGTTTTCCTTGCGACCAAAGGTTTGCACTATTCCATCGAATTTACCGGCGGTACGGTCATCGAGGCGCCTTTCAAGCAGGCTGCAGATTTACAGAAAATTCGCACCGAGCTGACGAACAAGGGATTTCAGGATGTCACGGTGCAGGAATTCGGCTCCGCCAAAGAAGTGCTGATTCGCCTGCCGCTAATATCCGCTACCGACAACCAGAACGCTGCGATGGAAAAGCAGAAGAACACCATTATCGAAACGCTGCTTCCACTGGGGCTGGATTACGATTCGGCGAAGGCCAGCAAGCTGCGCGTAGAGTTCGTCGGTGGGCAGGTTGGCAAGGAACTGGCATACGACGGCAGCCTCGCGTTGCTGGCGGTGTGTATCGGTATCCTGGGCTATCTGGCGATTCGGTTCGAATGGCGTTTTGCGGTTGCCACCATCGTCGCCAATTTGCATGACGTCGTCATCATTCTTGGCTTCTTTGCATTTTTTCAGTGGGAATTTTCGCTGCCGGTGTTGGCGGCAGTTCTAGCGATTCTGGGCTACTCGGTAAACGAATCAGTGGTGGTGTTTGATCGTGCGCGCGAGAATTTTCGCAAAATGCGCAAGGCGACTACTGCCGAGATTTTTGACGCGGCGATTACCGGCACTATTTCCCGCACCATCATTACCCACGGCCTGACGCAGCTGATGGTGCTGGCGATGTTGATTTTCGGTGGTCCCAGCCTGCACTACTTTGCGCTGGCATTGACCATCGGTATCTGCTTCGGCATTTACTCCTCCGTGCTGGTTGCGTGCCCGATAGCCAAGTATCTTGGCGTATCCCGCGAAGACTTCGTGAAGCCTGTGAAAAAAGGCGACGACCCGGAAGTCATTTCGGCGAATCCCTAAGCCGCGCCGGTCGCCCTCGTGGAGTGGCTTAGCGCCGTCATCGATCTGGTTTTGCATCTGGACCAGCACCTCGTGGCTTGGATCGCCGCTTATGGCGCGTGGATTTACGTCATCCTTTTTGTCATCATTTTTGCGGAGACAGGGCTGGTGGTAACGCCTTTCCTGCCCGGCGATTCATTGCTCTTCATCGCCGGTTCGCTCGCCACGCTTGGCAGCATGGATGTTCACCTGCTGGTGCTGGTGCTGATGTCGGCAGCAGTGCTTGGCAATGTCAGCAACTACGAAATCGGCCGCTATTTTGGCGCGCGTTTTTTTGTGAATGACAAGGCAAAAATTCTCAACCCGCAGCATCTTGAGCGCACGCACGCCTTCTTCGAACGCTGGGGCACACTGGCGGTGGTACTCGCCCGTTTCGTGCCGTTCCTTCGTACCTATGTGCCCTTCGTCGCGGGTATGTCAAAAATGACACGCTCGACCTACGTCCCCTACACCGTGTTCGGCGCAGCGGCGTGGGTGGGCTCGCTGGTCTATCTCGGCTATTTCTTTGGCAACATTCCGTGGATCAAACAGAATACCGGCTTGCTCGTGATCGGTATCGTTGGCTTAAGCGTGTTGCCGATTGTGATTGCAGCAATCAAATCAAAATTCAGCGAGCAGGCGAAGTAGCCGACGACGAAGTGAATCGCGCAAAGTAAATCGCGGCGAAGAAAAATATCACCGAGAGCGCCACCTCAACCAATGCGAGGTTGGCAGACAATCCCCGGTCGGACCAGGCGCGCACCGCGCCCTCCGTAAAATAGAACAGCACGAACATCGACGCCCACTGGTAGGTGTAGCGCTTGCCGCGAAGAATGCCAAACAACGGCAGCAGCAAAGGCAATGCCTTGAGCATCAGCCATGACCCGCCGGGCCGCAACGGCGCAAGAAATATTTCCCACGCGAGACAGAGTGCGACGAGGCCGACTAGGCTGCCAATGGCGAAGTAATGACAGATGCGGGCGTTTGAATTCAATCGAGCCTGGGAAGTGTTGTTGGAAACAGGGCTTTACTCTAGCGGATAGTCATAGCGAAT
>JANYFH010000139.1 GCA_025362705.1 Betaproteobacteria bacterium | reverse complement strand
ATGACCAGCCCCACCATGATGATTTGAATGATCACAAACGGCACTGCACCCCAATAAATCTGCCCGGTTGTCACCGGAGCAGTCATTTTTTTCGTAACCCGATCAATGTATTCTTTCGCGGGTGCTACGCTGCGAAAATAAAACAGCGCGAAGCCAAACGGCGGATGCATGAATGATGTTTGCATATTGACGGCGAGCAGCACACCGAACCAGATCAGGTCGATGCCGAGCTTGTCTGCGGCAGGGCCCAACAGCGGAACGATGATAAATGCCAGTTCAAAATAATCCAGGAAGAACGCCAGCACAAACACCAGGATATTCACCACAATCAGAAAGCCGGTTTGCCCGCCTGGCAGTTGGGTGAGCAGTTCTTCAACCCATTTGTGTCCATCGACGCCGTAGAAACTCAAACTGAAAACGCGGGCACCGATCAGAATAAAAACGACAAACGCGGTGAGCTTTGCAGTGGAATCCATCGCTTGCTTGAGCAACTTGAGACCCAAGCGTCCGCGCAACATCGCCATGATTAATGCACCAGTCGCACCCATCGCGCCGCCTTCTGTCGGTGTTGCCACGCCGAGAAAGATGGTGCCTAGTACAAGAAAAATCAGTGCCAGCGGCGGGATGAGTACGAAGACGACTTTTTCTGCGAGCTTGGAAAGAAAACCGAATTTGAGGCTGCGGTTGGCGACTGCTGCGATGAAGGCGAATCCAACGCCGACGGATGCCGACACGACGATTGTCTGGTCAAGTGCCCTGCCAGAATATTGCTTCGCAAAAGCGAATGCGATTGCAGTTGATATTGCAAACAATATTCCAAGCGAAATCACTCCGCTTTTGCCGCTGGATTCCTTGAATACGCGAGCTTCGACGGGCAGGGCAGGTACCCACTCCGGTTTGATGAACGACACCAGCAAAACATAGAGCGCGTAAAGGAAGGCCAGCGTGATGCCGGGAATGAATGCGCCCGCATACATGTCGCCCACCGATTTACCCAACTGGTCGGCCATGATGATGAGCACCAGCGACGGCGGGATGATTTGCGCCAGCGTACCGGAGGCAGAAATTACGCCTGCCGCAAGGCGGCGATCATAGCCGTAGCGCAACATGATCGGAAGGGAGATCAGGCCCATCGAAATGACCGATGCGGCGACCACGCCAGTCGTCGCCGCAAGCAGGGCACCGACAAAAATGACGGCGTAAGCCAAGCCACCGCGGATCGGGCCGAACAATTGCCCGATGGTATCCAGCAAATCCTCCGCCATGCCGCTTCGTTCAAGAATCAGCCCCATAAATGTGAAGAACGGCACTGCGAGCAGAATGTCGTTTGACATTACGCCCCATATGCGTTCTGGGAGGGCTTGAAACAGAGAAGGCGCCAGCAGTCCGAGCTCGATGCCGATCAGTCCGAAGACGATACCGTTTGCAGCCAGCGCGAAAGCGACGGGGTAGCCAAGCAGCAGAAATGCAAACAGCCCGATGAACATCAGGGGCGCCATGTTGTGGATGATGAATTGCGTCATTGCCTGTTCCCGGGATTCTTAATTTGCGAGATTCGCATTTTTTGCTTCCGCTTCCTGCGCCTCGGCGATCGCACGCGCGAGTTCTTCCTCGGCGGTTGGGCCATCGTCGTCTGCGGCATGATCCGGGATTTTTCCTTGCAGGATGGCAACGCGTTTGATCAACTCCGAAACGCCCTGCAAACTCAACAGCAAAAAACCGATGGGAAACAGCAGCCGTGCAGGCCAGATCACCAGTCCGCCCGCATTCGAGGACACTTCATGATGTACATACGCGTTCACGAATACGGGCCACGACAAATACATGACCAGGATCGACATTGGCAATAGAAAAAACAAGGTGCCAAATACGTCGATGTACAACTGGGTGCGCCGCGTGAAACGGCTATAGACCACATCGATGCGCACATGTTGATGGTGCAGTAGCGCGTAACCGCCGCAGAGCAAAACCACTGCGGTAAACAGGTACCACTGCAGTTCGAGCCAGGCGTTTGAACTGTTGTCAAACAGATAACGCACGGTTGCATTGCCCGAACTGACAAGGACTGCGATCAACGTGAGCCACGCTGCCCATCGCCCCACAAAATTGTTGAGCGAATCGATCCAGTTTGAGACCTTCAAAAATGCCTGCACGTCAATCCCCCTCTTTTACGCTCGTCGGCTCGTGAGATACCGCGTTTTTCTGTGGCGAGTATAGCGGCTTTGGCCGTAAAATCAGAGGCAGAATCGGTGGCCACCACTTATCAAGCCGTTGCGCGCTGAAATTGACCAGTAGGTGTAAGATTTCATTCCGCATGAACAGAATCGGAAGCAGGATTCAAATGCGACTTTGCCGATGCGTTTGAGTGATTCGGCAAACACGCTGCCACTCAAAGCATCCCACAATCAAGGGAGCTAGAAACATTTCGAGATACTTGTTATAGTGTATTGATTGCATTAAATTTTCTTGCCGCAACG
>JANYFH010000212.1 GCA_025362705.1 Betaproteobacteria bacterium | reverse complement strand
TCGTCGATAACCTGATGAAACTGCGGCCCGGCTCGGTGGTTCATGCCGAGGCTCCGACTACGGCACCGGCGCCCGCCCCGGCAACCGTCGAATCCGGCAAGAAGAACTGAGCGGTAACATGAATTCAAGGTTCTTCATTGAGCGCCCGGTCTTCGCGGGCGTCATCGCCATCATTATCGTCATCGCAGGACTAATCGCCGGCGCGTTATTGCCAATCGCGGTCTATCCTGAAATTGCGCCGCCCACGGTAACCGTCACCACGTCATATCCCGGCGCAAGTGCCGAGACACTTGCCAGAACCGTTGCCGCGCCCATCGAGGAGCAACTGTCCGGCGTCGAGAAGCTGGCGTTCTTCAGCTCCAGCTCTTCATCCAACGGTACCGTCACAATCACTGCCACGTTTGACGTCGGAACCAACGTTGACCAGGCTGTGTTCAACCTCAACAATAAGGTACAACTGGCTCTGCCACGTCTCCCGGACGATGTGCGCCGCAGCGGCGTCACGGTGCAAAAAAAATCCAACGATATTCTGGTTGTTGTCGCACTGCTCTCACCGGACAATCGGTTCGATACGCTTTACCTTTCCAATTACACGTCGATCAATATCGTCGATGAATTAAAGCGACTTCCCGGCGTGGGTGATGTCAACGTGTTCGGTGCACGCGATTATTCGATGCGTGTCTGGCTGAAGCCGGACAAAATGGCACAGCTCGGCATTACACCCAGCGATGTGGCAGTGGCCGTCCGCGCGCAAAACAATCAGTATGCCGCCGGGAAAATTGGTGCCGAGCCGGCACTTCCCGGTCAGAGCATTGTTTACACCGTGACGGCGGCGGGCCGATTGATCGAACCTGAAGAGTTCGGCGACATTGTCATTCGTGCAAGCGGACCCAATGGTGTATTGCGGCTGAAAGACATTGCCCGCATTGAGTTGGGCGCGCTCAATTACGATACCGCCAACACGCTGAACGGCAAGCCAAATATCGGCGCTGCGATATTCCTGCAGTCTGGTGCCAATGCATTGGATACCGCCAACGCAGTACGGAAGCGGATGGAAGAGTTAAAAACGGCGTTCCCGGAAGGTGTCGAGTATTCAATTCCATTCGACACAACCAAGTTTGTCCAGTCGTCGATCAAGGAAGTGGCGATCACGATTTCTGAAGCAGCCGTACTGGTGATCCTCGTGGTATTCCTGTTTTTGCAGACGGTGCGTGCCACGCTGATTCCCATCATTGTGGTGCCAATATCACTGATCGGCACCCTTGCCGGGCTGTGGATTGTCGGTTTTTCCATTAATACGCTGACCCTGTTCGCCATGGTGCTGGCCATCGGCGTTGTCGTGGATGATGCGATCGTGGTGCTCGAAAACGTCGAGCGGCTGATGCGCGATCACAAGATGCCGCCGTTTGAGGCGGCCGTAGAGGCCATGCGTGAAGTGTCCGGTGCCGTCGTTGCCATCGTGCTGGTGCTGTGCGCGGTGTTCGTGCCAGTCGCGTTTCTGGGTGGTATCGCGGGCTCGATGTACCGCCAGTTCGCGCTGACAGTCGCGTTTGCCGTCGTTATTTCCGGATTCATGGCGTTGACGCTCACGCCTGCCCTCTGTTCGATTCTGCTCAAGAATGGCGACCACGATTCCAGGTTGTTCCGGCCGTTCAATCGCGGCTTTACGTGGCTGACCGAACGTTTTCTCGCGACCGTCGATTTGACACTGAAGCGGCGACTGTTCGCGCTATTGGCATTTCTGGCGCTGATCGCGTTGGGGGTAGTAATGTTCCTGCGCATACCCGGCAGTTTCGTTCCTTCCGAGGACCAGGGATTCCTATACGGCTCGGTGCAATTGCCGGATGGTGCAACACTTGAGCGTACCGCGAAGACGACAAAACAAATGCAAGCCATGCTTGCGGAAATACCGGCGATCGAAAACGTGCTGGTGATCAACGGTTTTGACCTGATCGGCGGCGGCAACAAGACCAACGCCGGAACCATGTTCATTCCTCTCAAAGACTGGGAAGATCGCGCGCAAACCGCGCAACAAGTCATTGCAGAAGTAAACCGCAAGGGCGCAACGCTCCGCGACGGTGCTGCGTTCGCGTTCAATCCACCGACCATTCGCGGCATCGGCCAAGCCGGTGGTTTCGAGGTCTATGTACAAAGCCGCGCCAGCGCCGACGCCAAGCGCCTGGCGGAAGTCACGCAGTCCTTTATGGCCGATCTCGCCAAGCATCCTTCGCTCACTGCCATCAACTCGTTTTACCGGCCGACCACGCCGCAATTGAAAGTGGAAGTGGATCGGGAAAAGGCGATAGCCCTCGGTGTACCAGTGTCGGACGTGTTTGATGCGCTGCAAAGCACCATGGGCACGCTGTACGTCAACGATTTCAACAAATTTGGCAGAACTTACCGCGTCAATTTGCAGGCGGATTCAAAGTACCGCGCCAAGCCCGAAGATCTGGGCAACATCTTCGTGCGCTCCTCCACGACCGGCGAGATGATTCCGCTGAAAGCAGTGATCACCACCCGCAACATTACCGGCCCTGAGCAGCTCGATCGCTACAACGGCTTCCTCGCCGCTAAGGTGCTCGGCGGCGGCAAGCCGGGCGTGAGTTCGGGCGATGCCATTCGCGCGGTCGAAGATGTCGCCACCGCCAACCTGCCTGAGGGGTATCAGATCGCGTGGACCGGTCAGGCCTACCAGGAAAAGCGTGCGAGCAGTTCGTCCGTTTACGCGTTCGGCTTTGCGATCATCATGGTGTTCCTGATTCTTGCCGCGCTGTACGAACGCTGGATGCTGCCCCTCTCCGTATTGCTGGCCGTACCGTTTGCCGTCATCGGTGCACTGGGATTCGTGACCTTGCGAGGAATGGAAAACGATATCTATTTCCAGATCGGATTAGTAGTGCTGATCGGGCTCGCCGCCAAAAACGCGATCCTGATTGTGGAATTCGCGCAGCAGGGATATCTGGAAGGCATGACGCCGATCGACGCCGCCCTTCACGCCGCACGCCTGCGATTTCGGCCGATCATCATGACCTCGCTCGCATTCGTGCTGGGGGTAGTGCCGCTGGTGTTTTCCAGCGGAGCCGGCGCGAGCGCACGCCGCTCGATGGGTACCGGCGTATTCGGCGGCATGATTATCGCCACCTTTGTGGCAACGATATTCATTCCCTTGTTCTTTGTCGCCACCAGCCGGTCACGCAGGAAACCGGGCTCACCAGCGGAACGTGCTGCAGAATTGGCGCCGGCCGGGGAGCAGGAAAGATGAACAACTTTCGAGCAATGAAATATCTGATGGCGGCGCTGGGTTGTGCGGCCCTCGTCGGCTGTGCACTAGGCCCTGACTATCAACGGCCGGTTCTGCCGATGCCTGCCGCCTACCCAGAAAAAGTGGATGGTGATGCCGATCCAAAGCTGGCGATTCCCGTGGATTGGTGGACGCTATACGGCGACGCCACGCTGAACCAGTTGGTGTCTGAAGCGTTCAAGCACAACACCGACGTCAAGATCGCGGTCGCGCAAATGGAAGAAGCCGATGCGCTACTGCGCCAGGCGAATGCCGGTTTCTTCCCGGAAGTCGATCTCGGCGCCACCGGCTCGCGTTCACGCGTGAGTAATGTTCTCGCGACCCCCAATCTGCCGCCGCTGGTTCGCGATGATCGCCGCATTGCGGCTTCCACTTCATTCGAGCTCGATTTCTGGGGCAAACTGCGGCGCGGCTCCGAGGCCGCCCGCGCGCAGTCGTTGGGCAGTGCTTTTGGCCGCGAGGTGGCAGCGCTGGCACTGGCGAGCACTACGGTTCAATCCTATTTTTCGTTGCGCTCGCTGGATGCACAGATCACCGCCTCGCAGAGCAGCCTGAAGACCCGCGAGGAATCGCTGGACGTGGCGAAGAGCCGTGCTGCCGCAGGGCTGGCGTCGGATCTCGATGTAAACCAGGCCGAAGGCGCTCGTGCCGATCTCGCCGCGCAGGTCAAAGAGCTGGAGCGTCAACGAACGATCACCGAACACCAGCTGGCACTGCTTACCTTCAATGCTGACCTGCGGTTGGCCCGCGGCGATCTTCAATCGCTGCCGATTCCGCCGGTGCCGCCCACCGGCCTGCCTTCCGCACTGCTGGATCGCCGCCCCGATATTCGGGTGGCGGAACAAAATCTGGTGGCCGCCAATGCGCAAATCGGTATCGCCAAGGCGGCGCTGTTCCCGACCCTGTCGCTCACCGGTTTTTATGGCGGGCAAAGCGCGGCGCTGGAAAATCTGCTCGAATCCGGCGGCCGCATCTGGTCGGCCGGGTTCGGTCTCGCATTGCCGATCTTCGATGCCGGGCGCGGCCGGGCGCGGGTAGAACAGGTTGAAGCCCGCCAGCAGCAATCCCTGTTCGCCTACCAGCGAACGGTCGCAATCGCTTTCCGCGAAGTCGCCGACGCCATCACCAATGTAGGCCAGTCCGTCATCACCGAAGCCGATCTGCAAGCCCGTGTAACGGCAGCACGCAATTCGCTGGAACTCGCACGCGCCCGTTACGAGGCTGGCTATTCACCCTATCTTGATGTGCTCGATGCGCAGCGTACCACCAACGATGCCGAACTGGCACTGGTGCGTAACCGGCAATCGCAGCTGAATTACTCGGTCGATTTCATGAAGGCGCTGGGCGGCGGCTGGAATTCGTCGGCGTTCGACCGCAAATGACCAGGAGCAAGTTACCCGTCGCAACCGCCATCACACGCGGCAGCGGACGCGTGCGGTTGCGCAATAAACGCGATGTCCAACTCGAGGATCGCTGCCAGCGCTTTGTAGAGACCGCGCAGACATTGTTTCTCGAACGCGGCTTTGCCGGCGCCAGCGTCAACGAAATAGTACGGCGCGCAGGCGGGTCCCTTGCCACGCTGTATGCGGAGTTCGGTACCAAAGACGAATTATTTGAGGCCGTCATGAATCGTCGGGCAGCAATGATGTTCACCAGCATCATCAACAGCAAAACTCCGGCGCCTGATATCGCAAGCGAACTTCTTCAACTCGCAAAACGCATACAGACGCACATGCTTTCGGAGGATGCGCTCGCCCTCTATCGACTCGCGGTTCATGAAGGACCAAAGTTTCCATCGGTACGCAACGCCGTATTGGTCAACGGGCTCGCCGGGTTCCTGCGACGGCTCAGCGATTATTTCACCATCCTGGCGGAAAGCGGGCGGCTGGAGATCGATGATCCAGCGGTCGCGGCGGAATTATTCCTGACCCTCGTCCAGGGCCAACTGCGCACTATTGCCGCCTGCGGCGATTCGGATCGCATATCGCAAAAGCAGCGCAACGACCACGTCAAGCGTGCCGTTGAAGTTTTCCTGCGCACCTATCCGCCACGGGTGAACAAAATCGCGCGGAAATAAAAAACACGAGCACTGGCACGCCTTTCAGACCACTTTGGTCATGAACAGCCCGCCAATACTCGTGTTTGGCTAACGGCTCAACCGGCCATTGCCACACCCGCGGGCGTCCCTAAGCAGCGGATTGCGGCTAAGATGGCTGACAATATGCAGCACTCATACCGATATTGCATGGCTGGCTGCTGCAATTTTCAAGGGGGAGAAAATGTCGACGAATGGGACCGCGAATAGCCGCGAATTATCGCTGGTCTATCCATGGCTGGTGGTTCTTATCCTGATGATCGCCTACGTTTTTTCGTTTGTGGATCGCCAGATACTCAATTTACTGGTGGGTCCCATCCGTCGCGATCTCGGCATCAGCGATACGCAGATGAGTTTGCTGATGGGGTTTTCGTTTGCCATTTTTTATACGATTCTCGGCATTCCACTGGGCAGGCTCGCCGATAGCCGCAGCCGTCGCGGGCTGATTGTGGTGGGCGTGGTGGTCTGGAGTTTCATGACCGCGCTCTGCGGGCTGGCGCGGTCGTATTGGCAGTTATTCCTGTTTCGCATCGGTGTCGGCGTTGGTGAGGCAACGCTTTCTCCAGCAGCGTATTCGATGATTGCCGACTATTTCCCGCCGGAGCGCCGCGCCACCGCGATCAGTGTTTATTCGATGGGAATTTATCTGGGATCTGGCATCGCATTTTTGCTAGGCGGGTTGGTGATTCAGTTCGCGGTCGCGCAAGGAGCGGTGACATTGCCGCTCGTCGGCGATGTTCGTCCGTGGCAGGTGGTCTTTTTTGTACTCGGTGGAAGTGGCATCATTTTCAGCTTCGCATTCTTGCTCGTGCGCGAGCCACTGCGCGATGGTGTTGGTTCATCCATTGTCAACGTGCCGTTCAGTACTGTGGTCGCGCATCTTTGGAAAAATCGGCGTACCGTCCTGTGCCATAACCTTGGCTTCGCGATGATCGCGTTTTGCTCGTATGGCACAGCGGCGTGGGTACCGAGTTTTTTTATCCGTACCTTTAACTGGAAAGCCGGCGATGTCGGCGTCATTTACGGACTGATCGTGATGGTGTTCGGCTGTCTCGGCATTTTCTTTGGTGGATGGCTCACTGATCGCTGGCAAAAGCAAGGCCGATCCGATGCAGCGCTACGTGTGGGCATTCTGGCCTGTTGCGTGGCCATTGTCGGTAACGTGTATCTGCTTGCGAGCACTGGCACGCTTGCCGCGATCCTGATGGCGCCAACCGTATTTGCGCTCGGCATGCCATTCGGCGCAGCACCTGCAGCCATTGTGGCCATCGTACCCAATCAGATGCGCGGCCAGACAGCGGCCGTTTATCTGTTCATCGTCAATTTGATCGGCCTCGGTGTGGGGCCTACCGCGGTCGCGCTGGTGACGGACTATGTGTTTGCCAACGATCTCGCGCTCAAGTGGTCGATGCTGATCGTCGGCACAGCTGCCAACGTCACGGCGATTGCACTTCTCGCGACCGGCCTGAAGCCTTACCGGGAAACTTTGCAGCGTATGCGCGATGGTTAGACTGTCGCCGCGACAATGCAGCGCTAACTGTTATTTGATTGCCCGCTGCCACCTACAGCAAGGTTGTCTTGTCATCCGGCAAATCGCATAATCGCACTCCGCAACACCACACCAGATCAAATCAGAGCCATGTTTCCGCAAACCGACATCAATCAAATTACCCACGTCATTACGCTCGCGATTGCGCCTGTATTTTTGCTCACTGCGGTTGGCACCATCATTGGTGTGCTTGCCAATCGTCTCGCCCGCATCGTCGACCGCATCCGGGTTCTCGAAGATTTGCTGCACGAAATTGGCCTGGAAGAGTTGAAACCGGCGAGAGAGGAGCTCGATAGTCTGCGTCGCCGTCTGCGACTGATCTATTTTGCCGTTGCGTCCGCCGTCTTCTGTGCGCTCTTTGTTGGCTTGTTGATCATCGTGGCTTTTATCGACGCCTTTCTGCTGGTCAATCTCGCCAAGTTTGTCGGCGCCCTTTTTGTGCTTGCAATGATTGCATTCATCACAAGCCTGATCCTGTTCCTGCGGGAAATTTTCCTGGCGGTGGCGAGTACCCGCAAATCGATGCTTTAGCAGTCGGTCGATCTTTCAACCAAAGGTAATCAATGTCATCATTTTCACATTCGCTCAAGCGCACTATACGCAGACCACGATTGTTCACGTCAGCCATGATTGCAATTGCGCTTTTCTTTGTCTTGTTGCCGCTGATGCCAGCCAGCCGTGCGATGCTGATTTCGTTCAACACAGGCGCTGGTTTGTTCCTGATTTTGATGTTGGTCATGATGTTTCGCGCCACGGTCCAATCGATGCATACGCGCGCGCAGATTCAGGACGAAGGCAAATGGACGGTACTAATTTTCAGTCTGAGTTTGGCCGCTGTGGTGCTGGTGGCGCTGTCCCAGGAATTGCACGCGGCGAAGGACAAGTCGCTGGGCGAGATCGCGCTGGCGAGCTGCACGATCCTGATATCATGGCTGTTCGTGGCGGTGATGTTTGCACAACATTACGCACATAGCTATTACCTGAAAGCAGGTCAGTTGGTATTCCCTGGAACCAACGCGCCGGACTATCTGGACTTTACCTACTTCTCCGTCGTTCTAAGCATGTGCTGTCAAACCTCCGACGTTGCGATTACGTCGTCGCCATTTAGACGTGTGGTGATGCTACATAGTATCGTCGCGTTCTTTTTCAACGTGATCATCATCGCGATCACCGTGAGCGTGGTGGCGGGCGTGTTGTAGATTCCCGCAGAAACCAAACGCCAGTGCAGATTGTCTTGTTGCACCGAATTCCCGCAATTTCTGCAGTTCGTCGCCGCTAGCGGTCGAATCGTCGCAAAAACATTGCTCACGGCTTGACGGGAGGCCAAAATGCCGACGCACAAGCTGGTGAGTTATGGTGCGCATTCGGCGCCTGCGAAACAGCGATAATATCAGTCAAAAATTAGCCTATTCCCTTTCGATTTAGCGCTTCAATACCACTTATTTTCGGATTTCACGCCATGTTGCTCCGTATCTTTGCTGTTCTCATCGTCGCTTCAACGCTTGCCGCCTGTAACAAGGGGGGCGAAAAAACCGACAAGGCAACCGGTGCCACCAGCGAACGACCATTGTTGATCTCGCCCGAAGATCTCCACACTGTCCGAAACAATGCGCTCGCCTCCGGCCCGGCAATCAGCGGTTCCGTGCAACCAGAGCGGCGCGCCGATTTGCGCGCCGAGGTGCCAGCCGTAGTTTTGCAAGTACTGAAACAGAACGGCGACATCGTACGGCGAGGTGACTTGCTGGTGCGGCTCGACGACACTGCCATCCGTGACAGCCTTGCTTCAGCGGAAGCGTCTTCGCGTGCGGCTGATCAGGCCTTCGTTCAGGCCGAACGCCAATTCCAGCGCATGACCACATTGCGCGGCTCGGGGATGGTTTCGACCCAGGCGCTGGAAGACACGGAGAGCCGCCGCAACACCGCGCAAAGCGACTTGGCCGCCGCCAAGGCGCGCGCCGTGCAGGCGCAACAGCAATTGCAGCGTACCGAGGCACGCGCACCGTTCGATGGCATCGTCAGTGACCGAAAAGTCTCGGCGGGCGACACCGCGCAGATTGGCAAAGAACTACTCAAGGTTATTGACCCCGCCAGCATGCGCTTTGAAGGTATGGTATCGGCCGACAATATCGGCGAAGTCAAAGCCGGGCAGCCTGTGAGCTTTCGCGTGAATGGCTATGGCGAACAGGAATTTTTGGGCAAAATCAGGCGCGTCAACCCTTCGGCCAACGCAACCACGCGTCAGGTCGAGGTACTCGTGGATTTCGCGGGTGAGAAACAACCGAAACTGGCGGGTCTTTATGCCGAAGGCCGCATCGAGGCGGCAAGCACGATCGGCCTGACGGTGCCCGCAACTGCGCTGGTGCGTGACGGTGACAAAACATCAATCTGGCGTATAAAGGACAAGAAGCTGCAAAAAACGGCCGTCGTCATTGGCGAGCGTGATGTGCGCAACGGCGAGTTTGTCCTGGTTAGCGGCCTGATGCAGGGCGAGTCGGTGATTCGCTATCCGGCGGCAACTCTGAAAGATGGTCAGGCTGTTGAGCTTTCCGCGTCGCCAGCGGCAACAGCACCGCCGCCCCCGGCCGCCCCCGCTGCCGACCCTACATCACAGAAGGGGAAATAACTCATGTTCCTGTCCGACTTCAGCATCAAGCGACCCGTCACGACGGTCGTCATCATCATCATGCTCATGGGCCTCGGGCTGCTGGCATTGAAGAATTTGCGGGTCAACCAGAATCCTGATGTCGAGCAGCCGGTGATAGTCGTCAATATCCCTTACCCCGGCGCGTCACCTGAAACAGTGGAGCGCGAAATTATCAGTCGCGTTGAAAAAGCGTTGCAAAGCATTTCGCAGGTCTACCAGATTCAATCAACCGCCAGTGAGAGTGCCGCCTCCATTGTCATCATCTTCAATTTCAAGAAAAACATGGTTGAAGCCTCCGACGAGATACGCAATGCAATTGCTTCGGTGCGGCACAAACTGCCGATCGAAATGCGCGAGCCTATACTCCGCCGCATTGACCCTTCCACACAACCGATCATGCAGATGGCCTTGTCGGCGGCGTCGCAAACGCATGCCGAAATTTCGCGTCTTGCCGAAGATGTCCTTGCCGACAAATTCCGCGCGATCGATGGTGTCGCGACAGTTAACGTCAACGGCTCGCTGCGCCGCGAGTTATCCGTCTTGCTGCGTGCTGAAAAGTTGCGTGAATACAACGTCTCGGTAACCGAGGTGGTCAACGCATTGCGCGCGCAAAATACCACCGCTCCGGTCGGGCGCGTGAAAGGCCCGCTGGATGAACAGAGCATTCGCCTGGTAGGCCGCATCGAGTCACCAGTCGAGTTCGAGCAAATCGTACTCAATCGTCGCGGCAATGAAGTAGTTCGTCTCGGTCAAGTCGCGACGATTTCAGATGGCTTTGCTGAACTCGCTGGTTTCAGTGTTCGCAACGGTCATCCGAACGTCGGTATCTCGGTTACCCGTTCGCGCGACGCAAGTACGGTCACCGTTGCAAACAAAATTCGCAAGATTGTCGAAGAGATCAACAAGACGCTACCGGCGGGCACCAAGCTGGAAGTCACTCAGGACGGTGGCAAGAACGCGCAAAACAGCCTGCAGAATGTGATCGAGGCGCTGATGTTCGGCGCAGTGCTGACGATTTTCGTGGTGTACGCCTTTCTCAACTCCTGGCGCTCCACACTCATCACCGCACTCGCCCTGCCGACTTCGGTGATTGCAGCCTTCATTGCTGTGTGGGCCTGCGGATTCACGCTCAACTTCATGACCTTGCTGGGTCTTTCGCTTGCCATTGGCGTGCTTATCGACGACGCAATTGTCGTTCGGGAAAATATCGTCCGCCACATGGAAATGGGCGAGGATAGACGCACCGCCGCAAGTAACGGTACGCAGGAAATCGGGCTTGCCGTGACGGCGACCACGTTTTCGATTATTGCCGTATTCATTCCAGTGGCCTTCATGGGTGGCGGTGCCGGCGAATGGTTTCGGCCGTTTGCACTGACAGTGGCAACTTCCGTACTGGTGAGTTTGTTCATTTCGTTTACGCTTGACCCGATGCTGTCGGCCTATTGGGGCGACCCGGTCGGTTATCAGCACCAGCCAAAAACAGGCCTCAGCCTGTGGCTATCGAAGTTCAATGTCTGGTTCGATCATCAGGCCAATCGCTACGCGAACGTGATCGCGTGGGCGCTGCATCATCGGCGTTACATGGCCACGATTGCGGGCCTTACTTTTATCGGCGCACTCGTGCTGCAATTTACCGTTGGCGGCTCCAGCTTCCTGCCGAAAGCAGACGGTGATTCCATCGCTATCGAAGTTCGTACGCCATCGAGCGCGAGCCTTGAGTACGCACGATTGAAGGTCGAAAAAGCCGCTGAGATCGCCCGTACCATGCCCGAAACCGTGGCGACCAACAGCAATGTGAGTGCTGGTGGCGGGCGTGTTTATGTCGACATCGGCAAAAGCACCAAACGCAAGCGTTCCGGCAGCGAAATTGCCGTAGACCTGCGCAAACTGATGCTGCAAATTGTGGGTGCTGAATACACGGTGTTGGATGATTTGAACAATGGCGCCCGCAAGCCCGTCCAGATATTATTTTCCGGCCCCGATTCGCGCCGTCTGATGGCCATCACCAGTGATTTCATGGAGAAGCTGGCGAAAGTGCCAGGTGCTGTCGATGTCGGTCTTTCACAACAAGATCCCAAAGATGAATTGCGCATCGAACTCAATCGCGGCCTTGCCAATTCGCTTGGTATTTCGGTGGGCGATGCTGCGCAGGCTTTGCGTGTTGCCTTCGCTGGTGTGGAGGTGGGCGACTGGGTGGATCCAACCGGGGAATCGCGCGATGTTGCGGTGCGCCTGCATCCGGATGACCGCGTCAACGCGGCCAACATCGAACACTTGCCCATCGCCGTTTCCGGCAGCAACTTGATGGTGCCGCTGGATCAGATCGCAACCGTGACGATGGGCAAGGGCCCCGCACAGATTCAGCACTCCGACGGCAAACGCATGATTAGCGTTTCGGCCAATGCGCAGGGACGTTCACCGGGCGAAGTCACCTCCGACGCGCTGAAGATTGCCAAAGCGATCGATTTTCCGACTGGCTACGGGATCGAACTCGGTGGCGCATCACGCGATCAGAAAGAAGTGTTTACCGAGATGGGTATCGCACTGGTGATGGGGATCGGGCTTATGTACTTTACGCTCGTGATTCAATTCGGTTCGTTCACTGCGCCCTTGCCGATCATGCTGTCATTGCCGCTCAGTCTCATCGGCGTGGTGCTTGCACTATTGCTCACCGGGGGCACGCTGAACCTGATGAGCTTTATCGGCGTCATCATGCTCATGGGCCTGGTCGCCAAAAACGCGATCCTGCTGCTCGACTGCGCACGCAAAGAGGAAGTGCAGGGTGTCAGTCGCGAAGACGCATTGATGCACGCCGGACGCGTACGTTTGCGTCCAATCCTCATGACGACCTTCGCGCTGGTCGCGGGCATGATGCCGGTGGCAATTGGCTGGGGTGAAGGCGGCGAATTCTATCGGCCGATGGCCATTGCAATCATCGGCGGTACCATCACTTCAACGATCCTTACGTTGCTGGTCGTGCCGACTTTTTACGACAGCATCGAGATTGCATGGGACGGCGTAAAGGCCAAATTCCATGCACGCGAGCTGCGCTGGAATGCGTTTACGGCCTTTCTGGTGACGCTGGCAGAAGCGTTTGCGGCGCTGCTGCTTGCGCGATTCGCCTATCGCATGTTGAAAAAGCTTTTTTCATTCATTGCGGCGCTGAAAACAAAACGCACGGACACGACCAAAATTTCGGTTCAGCCGTAAGGAGTTTCTGATCAAGTCCATTCCGATTTGATTGTCCGGCCCTGCGCGCGGATTGCGCGCACGCTTTGACCCTTGGCTTGGCCACGAATCCCTTGCCAGCGTGCCTGAGCCAGTGTGTCAAATAGTGTTAACTCCGCCGATAGCGCCTAAAACCCTGTTATTCTTTTCGCAAGCGTGCTACTGGCTGGATATTGGCGCACAATCAACACAAACGAAAAGAGCATCCTATCAACGTCATGGCAAATTTTTCGGGTAAGTCACATCGCGAAATGCGCTCGCGCAATTTTGTATTCGTGATGGCTGCCTACGCGGTTGCACTGCTTCTGCTGTGCCTTGCCTATGCCGTCAAGCTGATTGGGCTACCGGGGCTGCAGGCCAGCACGGCGCTGATCATCGTGGTGAATCTCGCCTTTTACTGCGCGTTCAAGCTGAGATTGAACGAGCGCGCCAGCGACTCCAGCCTCACATTCTTCCAGACACTGGCCGCGATTGCAGTGATCATGTTCGCGGCCTATCAATTCGACCGTGACCGCAGTCTGGTATTGGTATGGTGCCTCGTGGTGATGCTGTTCGGTCTGTTTCGATTCAAGCCGCGCGAATTTCTCACGACGACATTGTTCATGCTGGCGGGTTATGCCCTGGTGATCAATCTGCTGATGAGCTTCAAGCCTGAAAAGGTGGAAGTTCTTCTCGAGTGGTATCAGTGGGCGTGGCTGGCACTTGTGCTGCCATCGTTTGCGCTGATCGGTGCACGCATCAGCGCCATGCGCGCGCGTATCCTGCGCGCCAATGAAGAATTAACCAATGCGCTGTCGACTATTCAGGTGATGGCAACGCACGATTCGCTCACGGGTCTGCCGAACCGCGCCTCATTGAGCGATACCTTGCAGCACGCTGTCAACAAGGCCGCGCGCAGCAAGAGCGGTCTGGCGATTTTCTTTATCGACCTCGACAACTTCAAATCCATCAACGACACGCTTGGTCATCCGACGGGCGATCAATTGCTGCGCGAA
>JANYFH010000068.1 GCA_025362705.1 Betaproteobacteria bacterium | reverse complement strand
CCGAAGGGTTCCTGACACATATACGCCAGCTCGGCGCATCCGTGCTCCAGCATGTTGCGATGCGCGTCGAGTTGTTGTCGATTGAGGTGCAGGAGGAGAAATCGCGCCTGGCTCGACTGGCGATGAGCGCTGCACTCGTCAGTGCGCTACTGATCGTCAGTTTGGTGATGCTGGCAATCCTGATTCTCGCGATCTACTGGGACACACCATTTCGCGTCACCGCCGCGTTGTCGCTGGCCGGAACGTTTGTCGCGTTGACTGCGGGCGGCGCTTTCTATTTGACGGCGCAGCTGCATCGTTCGACCACGCTCTTTACCACCAGCGCTGCTGAATTCAGGCGTGACGCCGAGATGCTGGCGCCAGAGTTACCGTCGTGATGTTGTCTGCTACATATAGTCGGGAAACGCTGCCGATGCGACGCGAGTCGTTACTCATGCGCATTCACGTTGCACGCAGCGAAACTGCTGCAATCGGGCGACACGTCGCCACGGATATGCAGGCGCTGGCGCGATCGCGGCGCTCGTTTTTCTCCGGGTTAAAACTGTTGCGCGCATCCGTGGTTGCCGCCGGTGTGATCTGGAGCTTCAATGCTTCGTCCCGCATGGCGCGCGGCAGCCGCCTGTTCACTGTTGCATTGAGCTTGCTGTCGACCATTCGCGCGATGCGAAAAGTCGGTGCACTCTTGAGCCCACTTACACAATTGCCAGAAAGACAAGGTTAACCACGATGAATACGATAGCCGCTCACAAAAAAACACCGATAACCGGTTCCGGTCTAAGCAGCACCGAAGCATTGCGCGCTAATGCGCGACACAAAATCGAAGAAGGTGCCGTAACGGTTGGATATGCGGCCGATCGTGAGCAAGTGCTGAAGATGTTAAACGATGCACTGGCAACAGAAATCGTCTGCATGCTGCGCTACAAGCGCCACTATTTCATGGCCAGCGGTGTGCACGCTGAAACGGTGGCAGCCGAGTTTCTCGAGCATGCCATGCAGGAGCAGGAGCATGCCGACCAGCTTGCAGCGCGTATCGTGCAACTCGGGGGTGAACCGGATTTTTCACCGGACACCCTGACCAAACGCAGCCACGCCGAATACGTACCCGGCAATACGTTGTTCGATATGGTCAAGGAAAACCTCATCGCCGAACGCATCGCCATCGATAGCTACAGGGAAATGATCGATGTAATCGGCAACGACGATACCACCACACGCAGGATGCTCGAATCGATTCTGGCGGTAGAAGAAGAACACGCCGACGACTTGGCGGGCTTGCTCGATGCCGGTCGCTGAGCAGGCGAAACCGGCTTCAGTGCAGCCGATAAAACCTGCGGATCTGGCGCCGACGCCGGCGGCAGTGGCCATCGTAATCGAATCGCCGCCAATCGCACCAGTGCGAGGGCGATCGCGTGGCACCTTGCCTGTAGTCGGCATGTTTGCATTGACGGTGGTCGTCGCGATCTACCTCGGTCGCGCGATCCTGATGCCAATTCTGTTCGGCATGATCATGGCCGTGGTACTGGCACCCGTGGTTGAAAGATTATCGCGTTTTCGCATACCCGAGCCGCTAGGCGCAGCACTGGTCATGCTGACGATGTTTGGTACGCTGGTGTTGGCGGTCGACTTACTGGTGCTACCTGCGTGGGACATGCTGGCCGAACTGCCGGCACAGGTGCAAGCTTTATTCGCACAGCTACTCGAGTGGTTACGCGGTTTTCGCTTTGGCAAGTGGCTTGCACCGCACGATGGGTCCGATTTGACCAAGCAGGCGGCTGCACAGGGAATCACTATAACGGGAGCGTTGCTGAAGATGGCCGAAAGCTTCATTGTTTCGGCTGTCAGCGCCTGCCTGCTCGCGTATTTTTTGCTGTCCTCAGGTGACCTGTTCCTGACCAAACTTGTGCGGGTGCTACCGAGCGTGCGTGACAAGGTGCGCGCGGTGACTGTGGTGCGCACGGTGCAACGCGAGGTGGCGACCTATTTCGCCAGCGTCAGCATGATCAATATTGGCTTGGGGCTCGGCGTCACGCTGTTGACCTGGGCGTTTGGATTGCCGATGCCGTGGTTCTGGGGTGCATTGGTGGCGTTGCTTAATTTTGTTCCTTACGTCGGTGCCGGTGTGAGTGCGTTACTGCTGTTGCTCGCTGGAATGGCGTTCACTGCATCTACCGGTCAGGCGTTTTTGTTGTTGACCTGCTTTGTCGGTCTCACCTTTGTAGAGGGGCAATTGATCAATCCAGTATTGGTCGGCAAGCGGCTGGCACTCAATCCCACTGTCGTTTTCGTGGCATTGCTGTTCTGGGGCTGGATGTGGGGCCCAGGCGGCATGCTGCTGGCGGTGCCGTTGCTGATCATCATCAAGAAATTTGCCGATCAGATGCCAGGCTGGGAAGCGGTTGCGGAGTTTTTGGCGCGGTGACGGCAGGCTCTCAAAATGGACAACGACTGAAAACAGGAAAACGCATGGGCGAAGAAGCAACGCAGCCCTTGTTCGAAAACTCCCGCTGCTGGCTGGCACTCGTCGCCTGGGTGGGGCTGTGCTTGGCTGTCGGCTTCGTCATCGGCTTCTTTTTCAAACCGGGCGCATGGTATGCGGGCCTCGAAAAGCCCGTCTTCAATCCGCCAGCCTGGGTATTCGCGCCGGTGTGGACGGTGCTATATGTGGCAATGGGTGTTGCCGCGTGGCGCGTTTGGTGCAAGCCCCATTCGCTAGAGCGAAAGCAGGCCTTGCGACAGTTCTGCGTGCAATTGGCACTCAACGCCGCATGGCCGCCGGCATTCTTCGGTGCGCAATCCTTGTCGGGGGGATTGGTCGTCATCGTGTGCATGCTGTTCGCTATTGCCGCCACCATCCAGTACTTTCATCCGCTGGATAAACCCGCCGCGTGGCTGCTGGCTCCGTATCTTGCGTGGGTGTCGTTTGCCACACTGCTCAATGTGGCGTTGCTGGCGCTGAATGGGAAGTTTTGACGAACCATAAAAGATGAGTATGGACGCGCATTTCCGGGCATTTTCGGCCTGCGATGCCCGCCAGTATTGAAGTTTGATCAATTGGCCGCATCTATCTTTCGACTATGTCGGTATTACAATGAATCCGCCTCTGGAGCGCACCATGATTGAACTTACCATTGACGATATGACCTGCGGCGGCTGCGTCGCCAGCATCACCCGCGTTGTGAAGAGCCTGGATGCGAACGCAAATGTCGTGGCCGATGTCGGTACCAAACGCGTGAAAATTGATAGTGTGATTGAGACAGGCGTAGTGGTTGAGGCGATAGCCAATGCCGGTTATCACCCAATCGTGGCGTAAATTGATTTTGCGTCTTTCGCTGTAGGGCACCGCCGCCACGCGGCGGACGAGGGAGACCGTGGCTACAATAATGAACCTCCAGATCACTGGCATGACCTGTGCGTCGTGCGTTTCCCGCGTGGAAAAAACGCTGGCGGCCGTTCCCGGCATCGACTCTGCAACCGTTAACCTCGCTACAGAAACCGCGACGCTGTATTCGCCTGCACTGATCAATCTCGCGAACGCGATTAACGCAATCGATAAAGCCGGCTACGGCGTTGCCGAACAAACTATCGATCTGGCCATCACCGATATGACTTGCGCATCTTGTGTCAGTCGCTTGGAACAGGCGCTGGCAAAGGTGCCCGGCGTATTGAAGGCATCGGTGAATCTGGCAACCGAGCGTGCCACGGTTCACATTGCATCCGGTGCCACTGACCCCATTGAACTCATCGAAGCGGTTGAGCGTGCCGGTTACGGCGCTTCACTCATCGAAAACAGCGTAGACAAGCGGGCGACGTTTAGCAATCCCGCCCTCCCCGTCATACTTGCCGCAGCGTTAAGTTTGCCATTGCTGGTACCGATGCTGGCCGAGCCGTTTGGCGTGCACTGGATGTTGCCCGGCTGGTTGCAGTTTGTGCTTGTGACGCCGGTACAGTTCATTCTTGGTGCACGATTCTATCGCGCTGGCTGGAAAGCACTATTGGCGAAAACCGGCAACATGGACTTGCTGGTAGCACTCGGTACCAGCGCCGCCTATGGTTTGAGCGTCTACCAGTGGCTCACTGCGCCGACAGGCGCGATGACGCATCTGTACTTCGAAGCTTCCGCCGTTGTGATCACGTTGGTGCTACTGGGAAAATGGCTGGAAGTTCGCGCCAAACGCCAGACCACTGACGCCATTCGCGCAATGAATGCGTTAAAACCGGAACGTGCGGTGGTACGCAAGAATGGCGTCGATATCGACGTGGCGTTGTCCTCAGTACAGGTGAACGACATCGTGCTCGTGAAGCCGGGCGAACGCATCGCTGTCGATGGCGAAGTGATCGAAGGCGAAAGTTTTGTTGACGAATCGCTTATCACTGGCGAAAGCCTGCCCATCCCGAAGCGCGTTGGTGAACACGTGACCGGTGGCGCGGTGAACGGCGAAGGTCTGCTGCTGGTGAAAACACTTCGCATAGGCGCCGAGACGACACTTTCCCGCGTCGTGAGATTGGTGGAGTCGGCGCAGGCTGAGAAGGCACCCATTCAACGGCTGGTTGATCGTGTGAGTGCCGTGTTCGTGCCGGTGGTGCTGGGGTTTGCATTACTGACGTTGCTGGGCTGGGGGTCGTTCA
>JANYFH010000037.1 GCA_025362705.1 Betaproteobacteria bacterium | reverse complement strand
AACGCGAACCGAGGTAATCGGAGTCTCGCCATCAACATGAACCAGTGGGAAGTTGGCGAGATCACCGAACGCCTTTTTTGCGTCGTTGCCATGCGCTGCCAGGCGCGCAAGTACGAGTTCTTTGATCTTTCCGTCACGAATGTCTTTTGCCTGCTTGTCAGTGAATTTCTCATCTAACGGCTTGCGGTAGACGTAGATTTGTTCTTTGACGGGATTGCCCTTCTTGTCTTTCGACCATAGGAATCCGCTGCCATAGGCAGTGGCCTCATGTAGTGCGCCAGAAATCTTGTGCGTCGCCGCGTGAGAAATGATGACGGAATCCAAGCGTTCTTTTACGCTATCGCGAAACCGATCCCAGGGCGGGTTCATGGAAAACGCGTGCTCAAAGCGATGAGAGATTTTCATGAACACGCTGCGATTGGTTAGTGCGATTACGATGGCGTCCACCGCATGGTGACGATGGTCTGCACGGTTTTTCTCAAGCACACCATCTGGATTGAGAATGGCATCCAACCCCCATTGCCAACGAAGCTCGGAAGTTGCGGCACCTTTGCTCACATCGACCGGGACGCCCAGTTTGGCAACAAAATCTTTTACTTCGAGCGATATGTAGCGCGTATCGTTTAGCTGGCGCGAAACAAATTCATCGGTGTTGATTTCCTTTTGCTCAAACTTGCGGCGTTTAGACCACGGAAATTCTTTCACGCGCGCAAGTATTTCCAGAAAGTCTTTTTCCTTGCCGTCAAATATTTCAAACGGCGTGCGGTTTTGCTTCAGCCGTCGATTGAAATCAGCAACACAAAGCGTCTTGTTCATGTATGAGTCATCAAGGGAGCGCGAATAGGGAAGGATGTGCTCCACGTCTACTTCCGGCCCAAATAGCATTTCCTGCGAGATTGCCTTGCCTGTGTACGGACACAAGCCCCCACATTCTTTCCAAAGACGAAATTTAATTTTGTCTTTGTATGTGGCGTATGGATTTCCTCTCGCCTGCAAAAAGGCCTCGGCTTCCTTGTTCAGCCGCTCATTGGCTTTATTCTGTTTTTGTGCTGACTCTTTTTGTTTTTGCGTGAGTTTCATCTCGCGCGCCAGTTCGATACGGATCAGTCTGGGCAATCCGTATTCCCGAACGATCGCATTCACCACGCGACGTGTTTCATGCAGCGCCTTGAGAACCACAGGATTACGCAGATTCGGGGGAGAAGGCAACTTTGCGTATTTTTTCCCTTCGCCCTGAGGTTTTGCATGGTTATATTCGGCCGCAGCGCAGGCTTCGTCATAACGAAGTCCCATTTGTAAGCCGGGCAATATTTTGCGGAGCGCCTTTTCCGAGATACGTCCGTAGCCAGGCTCTAACTCGGTCTCCAGAAGTGACTGTGCGGTTTTCTCGTCGATATGCCAATGCTCTTGCATACGACGAAGAAAGCCAGTTTCCGAGTCAATGGTAAGCATGTCGGTAAGCAGCGCACGCTGTTTGTCGTCGGGCATCGCATCCCACGCTTCTCCTAGCACGCTGCGAAGAGCATATCCCGTGCGGTTGCCGATAAGCTCTGTTTTCTTGCCTTCTTCGAGATTGAATAGCTCGTTTTCGTGTAGACCAAGTTTTTTCTTGGCCGCTCCCCACGAAAGCGATTTTTGTTTTTCCAGTAGCGCCACCAGCTTGGCGCGTTCACCATCACGTAGTTTTCGGTAGCTGCGCTTGATGGGGTCTTTTACTTCGAGGTTGTTAATATCTTGCAAGTAGCGCGCCCTTTGCGTCTCCTGCAATGCGCGCGGTGCACGTTTGCGATCGGGTTCAAAAGGACATTTACCGACAAGAAATTTTTGCACCTTCAGAGGGCGCTGAAAAAATATCGTGTTACTGATTCGCACGCGTCGTTCAGCGGTCAACGCTTCTGGATAAAACGTTTTTTGCTTTTCCCAGATAAGGTCGAATTCATTTTTGTACATCGAACGGTCGGTATATTGTCCACGCGGCGCGTTAACACTTGCGAAGTATTCGCCGAGCGTGCGAGAGCCGCTGGATTCAATTCGCTTGACCAGCTCAGTGATCGCGGTACGGACTTTCCCGTCCTCATCTTTCTGCGCTTTACGGTTACTTTGGAAGCCGCGTCGCTTGTTCAGGTGCATCAGCACACGCGATAGCTCGGCAAGCGTCAGTTTTTCATCGAGTGATTTTTTTCGTAGTTGATACGGGTCACCCAAGGCGTTGAAGGTAGCTTCGCCTGCGTAGTCACGAAATGCCTCATCCAGCCAGTCCGCGTCGGTCAGAAGTTTTCTTAGCAAGTCACGCCGCATGCGTTTGCGGGCAAGTTGCTTGCGCATTTGTCGCGCGGCACGGCGCGCATGGTTTTTTGGTGTGCGTGTTTTCGCTTCCACTGCTTCCTGGAAAATGCGTACGCCACAGTCAATTAACGAGTCAGGCTGATCATCTTCACGATGGCCAATCAACGCCCAGCCTATTGAGTTTGTCCCAAGATCCAAACCGAGCGTGAAAGGTGCCTGAGACTTTTTCACGGGATCCATAAATTCCTCTTGCGCCATTAAAGTTTTTTGGGGTATTCTTCAATCATAGTGTAGCTGACTGATGCCTGCGTTGCTTTCCATACTAAGGAAATTTTCGCTGGATACGCTCTATGAGCTAAACCTTCGAAGCCTCTCGCGAAAGCGAGGGGCTTCATCATTTGTGGCGTACAAAATTAGCGCTGCAATGCGCGTCGTACTTCAGGCTAATCACTATTTCACCCATAAAGGGCGAGGGAAGTAGTGGAAATCGTCAGCGCAATTATTTCCCGAAAGCCAGCCGCGCCCAGCTTCCGCGCACCAAACCTTCGATAGGCTGAAAGTCAGTCTTGTAGCTCATCTTGCGACTTTCCTCGATCCAGTAGCCGAGGTAAATGAACGGCAGCTTGCGCCGCCGCGCTTCGGCGATCTGCCAGAGAATGCTGTAGGTGCCCAGACCCAGGCGCGGCTGATCGGGTTCAAAAAAGGTGTAGACCGACGAAAGGCCGTCCACCAGTTCATCCATGATCGCGATCATGCGCAGGTGGCCGTGATCACGAAATTCAACCAACCGTGTGCTCACATTGCTCTGCAACAGAAAGTGCGAATACTGCTCGCGGCTGTCGTGATCCATGCCGCCGCCGGGATGGCGTTGCGACTGGTAGCGCCGATAAAGCGCGTAGTGTTCATGTGAAAATTTCAGATCCATGACGCGGGTCGTGAGTGCGGCATTGGCCTTGATGCAGCGTCGCTGCGCGCGGTTGGGCGCGAACTCTTCACAGATGACACGCACCGGCGTGCACGCGCGGCAGTGGTCGCAGTAGGGCCGGTAAGTAAACGCGCCGCTGCGACGAAATCCGGCAGACACCAGATGGCTGTAGGTCGTGGCATCGATCAGGTAGCTTGGTGTTGCGACCTGCGAACGGGCGAGACGACCCGGCAAATAACTGCACGGGTAGGGTGCAGTTGCGTAGAACTGGAGATTCGCGAACGGCAGATCGTTAAGTTTCGACATTCAACTTTGGGCGGCTGACCGCCATACAGAACCAGACTGCTTCAAGTCTATCAATTCTTTCAGCCGCCGCACAAAATTGCCACGCGGAATCGGGCGCGCGCCAAAACTGGCGAGATGTCGTGTCTCTTGCTGGCAGTCGATGAGTTCGAAGCCATCGCGCTTTAGTTTATCGACCAGCGCCACCAGCGCAACTTTTGATGCATCGGTCTCGCGCGCGAACATCGATTCTCCAAAGAACATGCGGCCCAGTGCCAGGCCATACAAACCGCCGACCAGTTTTCCATCGCGCCAGCTTTCGATGGAATGGGCGACACCAAGCGTGTGTAATGCCGCGTAGGCCGCCCGCATTTCCGGAACAATCCAGGTTCCACCATTCTTGCTTCGCGGCTCCGAGCACGCAGAAATTACGTCGGCAAATGCGCTGTCATAGCGGACCTCGAATATGTCGCGGCTTAAGGTTTTAGCGAGAGACTTGGAAATTTTGAATTCATCCGGAAACAACACCATGCGTGGATCGGGGCTCCACCAGAGTATCGGTTGATCGTCGGAGAACCACGGAAAGATGCCGCGTGAATACGCGGCAATAATCGTTTTGGGTTCGAGATCGGCACCTGTGCAAAGCAGGCCGTTTGGTTCAACGCGTGCAGTGTCGACGGGTGGAAAGTCGTCCGCTGATGCTATCCACGGAATCATTCAGCACTGCGCGGTTTGGGTTGAATAGGCTGCCAGGTCGGTGAGTTTGGCCGTGGCGGTAACGGCGTCTTTCGCCTTGTCACCCATTTCCATCGAAAGTTTGAAATCGTATTTCTGAAAAAACTCGTTGAATTTTTCACCGCCAAATGTGCCGATCGCAAACAGCTCATCTGTTTTCGCATCGTGCTCAAGCAGGATTGCCGCGAGCGGTTGCGGCGCTGGCCCACTCACGACCCTGGCACCGATGAACGGGTCATACACACTTTTGTCGGCGCAGCAGGAAATCACTTGTCCGCGCGCGTTGATTTTTGAGGGTTGCGGGCGATAGCTGATGAAACTCACCTGCGGCGTTGGATACGCCAGTTTGTGCGCGCATATTGCCGAGTAGGCGACGATGGATTTTGAAACGCCCACACCACCTGGCCAATCGTACGTGCCGCCAGTGTCGGTCTTCATGCTCACCTTTTCAGGGAGCGCCTTGTCGAGATTCAAAAGGAAGCACGGCGTCGACGCGTAGGGGTAATTGAAGACGTAATTGTGGTGCGCCTTGAGTGATTTTGCCTTGATCGCTTTGCCGTCGATATCGACCAGCTTGACGCGGTTATATTTTTTCGCGGTCAATGGGGTTGACGCGATGGCGGCCGGCGTTGCTGGTGATGCCGCCATTGCAGCGCATGGTGTCGCTCCCGCCACACAGATCTCAATGAACTTGCGGCGCGTGGTTTCCATTCCTCAAATCACTCCTTCGAGAACTTGCACCTCTACCGTTGCACCTGCGTCGATATTGCCGACGTGGTCGTGAAGCATGATGAAACAGTTTGCGTCCGACATCGATTTGAGAATGCCTGAGCCTTGTTCGCCGGTGGTGCGGACTTTGTAAAAACCGTCTTCCAGATAAAGCACACCGCGCTGGAATTCCGTGCGGCCCGGTGCTTTCTTGATGGCAGACGTGCAGATCGCTTTCAGCAGTGGCTGTGCTGGAACAGGATTCACGCCTTGCAACGTGAGGAGTGCATCGCGCACGAACTGGTAGAACGTCACCATCACGCTGACAGGGTTACCAGGCAGGCCAAAAAAATGCGCCTTGCCGATTTTTCCGTAAGCCAGCGGCCGTCCCGGTTTCATGGCGATTTTCCAGAATACGACTTCGCCGAGCTTGGTGAGAAGCTGTTTCACATAATCGGCTTCGCCTACTGAAACGCCACCGGAAGTAATCACCACGTCGCCAATTTCGCTGGCTTCATGGAATGCGCTTTCGAGTAATGCGGGATCATCGCGTACCACGCCCATGTCGATCACCTCGCAACCCATGCGCGTCAACATGCCGTGCAACGTGTAGCGGTTGCTGTCGTAAATCTGGCCTTCACCGAGTGGGCTGCCGATTGAAACCAGTTCATCACCCGTGGAAAAAAACACCACGCGCAATGGCCGATACACACCAATTTCACCGATACCTAGCGACGCAAGCAATCCCAGCTCTGCGGGACGAACAAGTCGACCCTTGGCCAATGCTACCGCACCTGCTTTCAAGTCCTCACCGGCATAACGCACGTTCTGGCCATGCTTGACACCCGCGCTGAAAGTGATGGATTTGCCGGTGGCTTGCGCTTTTTCCTGCATGACTACCGCGTCGCATCCCTCCGGCACCACACCGCCGGTGAAAATTCTTACACACTGCCCTTTGCCGACTGCGCCTACGAATGGCTGGCCCGCGAAACTGGTGCCGACTTCGGTGAACGTTGCCGATGCATTGGCTGCCAGGTCTTCAAAACGCAGCGCCCAGCCATCCATCGCGGAGTTGATATGCGCAGGAACATTCACAGGAGAAATGATGTCCTCGGCCAGCACGCGTCCCAGGCTTGAGCGAAGTGGCAGACGCGCAATGCCTTTTACTGGCGAGAGAAATGTGTGAATAAACGCGCGTGCTTTTGCGACCGGCATCGAATTCGGGTCGTAGTCATCGGCACAGGAGGCTTCGGTGATCGTGAGCGGTTTAGTCATGCCTGAATCTATTTGCTGAAGTAGGGTTGAATGGAATTATCGCCGAACATCAGGTTGGCGGAATATTCGCACTCGACTGCTCGAATGACTTCAACTCTTCAACGGTATTGATGTTTGAGAACGCAGCTTCCTCATCATCGAATTGAACCTCCACGACGCTGAGCGTTGCGTACCATTTGTCTATTTTCCGTTGGCCGCTTTCGAGGAACGATTGCAAATGCGCCGCGAGACCGGTTTTGACCAGGCAAAAAACCGGATGCGGTTGATTAAAAGTTTTTGCAACGGCAAGATCGGCGTTTGATTTTTGCATCGCAGTCGAAAGCCGTGCAATCAGATCCAGCGGCAGGAATGGTGAATCGCATGGTACGGTCGCAACCAGTGGGTGCGATGCGTGCGTCATGCCGATATGCAGGCCCGCGAGCGGGCCTGCGAAGCCGTCGATGGCGTCGGGAATAACCTGGAAACCGAATTTTTCGTAGTCGCCGATACTGCGATTGGCATTGATGAGGATTTCATCCACCTGCGGCTGAAATCTCGCTAGCACATGCAGAACCATTGGTTTGTCTTTGAACGGTTGCAAGCCTTT
>JANYFH010000029.1 GCA_025362705.1 Betaproteobacteria bacterium | reverse complement strand
AGAAGCCATCACGCTGAATCTTTTCACTGAGGGTTTTCATGTTGACAAGAAGCTGCCTTGGAAGCGGTAATGTTTTCATATAATGACATGATGGTGATTAGGTGCGCGTCCACCCATTTTTATTCAACGAAACTTTGGTGAAGCCATGAATTTGACCGACACGATGCAACAACTGGAAGCGCTGGGCAGCGAACAAACGCGGAAGACCTGGTGCCGCCATGGCGCCGCTGAGCCCATGTTCGGCGTGAAGTTTGGCGACCTGGCTAAGGTCCAGAAGCAAATCAAGGTGGACCACGCGCTGGCTGGCCAACTGTGGCGCACTGGCAATCACGACGCGCGGCTGCTCGCGTGCATGGTCGCCGACGCCACCACCCTCACGGAAAAAGAACTGAAGGCCTGGGCCTCGGAAGTGAAGGATTCCTCCACCGCCGAGGCTCTGGCCGCGCTTGCCAGCCGAACTTCAATGGCTGCGAAAATCCGTGAAGCCTGGCTCGCAGATCCCAAAATGCGCCGCGCCGGATGGTCGATGGTGGGGCACTGCGCCAAAGAAGGTATCTCGATCGACGAAGTCACGTCGCTCGACTACATCAAGCGCATTGAAGCCGACATCCACAAGGCGGAGAACTGGACGAGGCGCACAATGATGTACGTGCTGATCGGCATCGGCGGCCGCAGCGCCAGCTCGCGCAAAGCCGCCGAGGCGGCCATCAAACGCATCGGCCCGGTGGCGTTCGATCCGGGAAACACGGCTTGCGAATTTCCTGATGCGATTCCCTACATTGCCAAGATCTGGGCTCGGAAAAAAGCCTGAGAGAAAATTTTAATTCGTAGGTTGGGCTGGCTTCATCAGCCCAACAATGCCAGTCCGATATGTTCAAATTGATCCGTTGTTGATGTTGGGCTTGATGAAGCCAGCCCAACCTACGCGCCGACAAAATTTTTCAGGAGCCAAAATGAGTGAGCGACCGAATTTCATACGCCATTGGCGCGACTTGGAGAAAGCCGATGACAGTCACTATCCGAACAGCGACGAGCTTCTCTCCATCGGCGCGCCAATCGGACAGTTGCTTGGCTTGACGCGCATCGGCATTCATCATGAGCGCCTTCCACCAGGACGCCGAACCTCGTACCCGCATGCTGAAAGTGCGGAGGAGGAATTTGCGTATGTGCTGGATGGTAATCCGGATGTCTGGATTGACGGCACGCTTCACCGTCTGGAGCCAGGCGACGCAGTGGGATTTCCTGCAGGCACGGGGATCTGCCACACGTTCCTGAACAATACCGATTCGGAGGTAAGGCTCATGGTTATCGGCGAGAAGCCGAAGCCGGAGAATCGGATCCACTATCCGATGAATCCGGCGCATGAGAAAACACGGAAAGACGCGTGGACTGATGTTCCGCCACGGGTGCTGGGCGGGCATGATGGGGAGGCGAGAGCGGGTACGAATTGAGACGTAAGATTCCGCCGGTCCATTGGCGGATACATGCGGTTGTGGCACGATAGGGCATGAGCGGGGAATCCATGTTGTTTAAATATCGGGCGATAAGCCCGCGATTGACAGATTCGATAGTCAATCGAACTTGGTTCTTCGCAAAGCCAGAAAAGCTCAACGATCCTTTCGACTGTCACGTGGATATTCGCAAAGCGCTGGCTCGTGCCGCAAATTCTACTTCGGGATTGCGCGCAGAACTCTTGGAAGCAGCATTAAAACGCGACGATGGAATGCTGGATGCGTGGGCCCAACAATTTGCCGGATTTGGCGTTTTCTCCCTTTCGCAAACTTCCACAAGCGAGCTGCTCTGGGCGCATTACGCGGACGAGCATCGCGGTGTGGTGTTAACGTACCAATTCGATAAAAACTTTATTTCGGATGTGCAGAACAAATTCGTTTGCTTTGATTTCGTCAAATACGGACAAAACACTGTTACCCAGTATCTTCAGACTGCCACGATCAATCAACAGCAACCCGAACGTTTCGTTGACGAGTTGGCGAAGCTCTATCTCACCACAAAAACAGAAGCATGGAGCTATGAGGAAGAAGTGAGAATCATCCGAACTATCCCGGGGCCAATGCAAATTCCTCGAGGAGCTTTGCGCGAGATCACTTTTGGTCTGCGAACTCCTCCCGCAGAGATTGATCGCATTACGGAATTAGCATCGCAATATTCCGGTTGCGGTACCTTTGCGCAAATGCAACCCGATGATAGTGATTCTGGTTTCGTGGCGCGAAGAATCTAGAAGTGGGGAGCAACAAGGGTCAACCACAGCAAATGTCTCATACCGTAAGTCCCCACACCTAAACTCGCAGAACGCCATTCGGCGAGCCTCCCAGCCACAAAATGCTCTGAGTGCCGCGCCAGTGCTAGTGTTTCTCTTTGCAGCCAATCGCATTAAGGCCACCCGCTAAGCCACAACCTCCACACCCTTCCAGAACGCCACCCGCCCTGCAATCTGCTTGGCCGCATCTTTCGGTTCCGGGTAATACCACGCCGCATTCTTATTCACGTTGCCATCGACAACCACATCGTAATAATGCGCGGTGCCTTTCCATGGGCACACTGTCTGGTGATCGCTGGCCTGCAAGTGTCCGCGTCGCGCGGCTGTAATCGGGAAATAAATATTTCCTTCAACCACAACGGCTTCACTCGCTGCGGCCGCCGTAATCCCCGGTGCCCCGGTGTTCTTGGCGGGGAAAGCCAAAAAAAAGCCCGCACACGGCGGGCTTTTTTTTAAAACTGGTAAGCCTTTTAGGTAGTAACGATTTTGCGTGATTTGCGACGTACCGCCGCCAAACCGAGAAGGCCGAGGCCCAACAAAGTCAGGGATGCTGGCTCTGGAACTGTAGTGAGTTGGAATGACACAGCTTCGTACGGAGAGTAATTTCCAATTGTTGGCTGCCACTGGGCATATGTATAACCACCACCAGGCGAGCTTGGATTGCCAGGACTGCCACCAGTCGCACCCCAAATGTTCACTTCGTTGCCAGCGCCCGTATAAAACAACAATCCACCTATGGCGAGCATGGGATCGCGAGCCGGATATAACTGGTTATCGAAAATAAACCTGCCTGTTGGGGACAATTGGTACCCCTGCACTAACGGATTGAACAATGTAAAAAATTCCGTTGCACCACCGAATATGGCTTCCTGTCCTGACCCGCTTATCGCGGTAAACGATCCGTCACCATTATCCGTTGCGTTCAAGGTACCAGACCCGTAAACATTCGTACCCTGAAAAGTAAAGGTGAAGGTAGTCGCCGCTGCTTGACCTATCCCAAATGAAATTGCTGCAAATGCAGCACCAGCCACTGTCAGGTTCCTAACAAACACCGATATTTTCATTTTTCGCACCGCTAAGGCAGAGTCGAACGTACGACGATACCAAACAATGAGCAAGTAATGCGCCATGAATAAAATAGTTATATAAAGCAATTAGTTAAATAATTATGAGAATTCCAAGGCATGCGGAGTGTAAGTTTTTACGACACTAGACGTGCCAGATGCCGCCAGTTTGCCGGTATGGTTGTATATGGTGATCATGCACTTTGAAGCACTTGCTACGCGATTACCTCCACACCCTTCCAGAACGCAACCCGCCCCGTAATCTGCTTTGCCGCGTCCTTCGGCTCCGGGTAATACCACGCCGCATTCTGGTTCACGTTGCCATCGACAACAACGTCGTAGTAATGCGCGGTGCCTTTCCACGGGCACACCGTCTTGTGATCGCTCGTCTGCAAGTGTTCGCGTCGCGCAGCGGTAATCGGAAAATAAATATTTCCTTCAACCACAACGATTTCACTCGCGGCAGCGTCCGCGATGATTGTGTTTTTCCATTTGGCTGTTGCCATGTGAATTCCTTGTGTTGTGGTTATTCTGCGGCCTGTACTTTTTCAGGCTGGTAGCTCAGCAACGGCGGACAACTGCAAAACACATTTTTGTCGCCGTAAACATTGTCGAGCCTGCCTACCGGCGGCCAGTACTTTGTCTGCGCCAAACTTTTCACCGGAAACGCCGCGCGCTGACGTGTGTAGTCGTGCAGCCATTGGTCACTCATCACCATCGCAGCAGTGTGCGGCGCATTGCGCAGCGGGTTGTCGTCGCGATCCATTTTGCCTTCTTCAACGGTGCGGATCTCTTCGCGGATGGTGATCATCGCTTCGATGAAGCGATCAAGTTCTTCCTTCGATTCGCTCTCGGTCGGCTCTACCATCAGCGTGCCGGAGACGGGGAATGAAAGTGTCGGCGCGTGAAAGCCAAAATCGATCAGGCGCTTGGCGATGTCTTCGGCGCTGATACCGGTTTTTTCCTTGAGCACGCGCGGGTCGAGAATGCATTCGTGCGCAACCAAGCCGGTCTTGCCGGTGTAGAGCACCGGGTAATGCGGTGCAAGTTTTGCGGCGATGTAGTTGGCATTCAATATCGCCACTTGCGTTGCTTGCTTCAATCCCTGCGCGCCCATCAGCGTGATGTACGCCCACGAGATGGCGAGGATGCTCGCACTTCCGTACGGCGCGGCGCTTACCGGGCCGACCGGATGATCGTGATCGATGGTCGCACGTGCAGGCAGGTAGGGTGCCAAGTGTGCACGCACGGCCACTGGGCCGACACCGGGACCGCCGCCGCCATGCGGGATGCAAAAGGTTTTGTGCAAATTCAAATGCGAGACATCCGCACCGAATTTGCCGGGTCGCGCCGTGCCCACCAATGCGTTCATGTTCGCGCCATCGAGATACACCTGGCCGCCGTGTTGATGCACGATGTTGCAGATATCGACAATCGCGTCTTCGAACACGCCGTGGGTGGATGGGTACGTCACCATCAGCGCGGCCAAATCGTTTTTATGCAATTCAGTCTGACGCGTGAGATCAGCGATATCAACGTTGCCACCAATGTCGCATGCGATCACCACCACTTCCATGCCGGCCAGATGTGCCGACGCAGGATTGGTGCCGTGCGCGGAGCTTGGAATCAGCACGATGTTGCGATGCGCGTCACCACGTGCGCGGTGGTACGCCTGTATTGCGAGTAGGCCCGCGTATTCGCCCTGCGCGCCGGAGTTTGGCTGCAGCGAGACCGCATCGTAGCCGGTGATTTCGCACAACATTTTTTCGAGACCCGTAATCATTTCGCGATAGCCGACGGTTTGATCGTCGGGTGCAAACGGATGGATGTCGGCAAATTCCGGCCAGGTCACCGGGATCATCTCTGTGGTGGCGTTGAGTTTCATCGTGCACGAGCCCAGCGGAATCATGGTGCGGTCGAGTGCCAGATCGCGATCAGCCAGCATGCGCAGGTAGCGCAGCATCGCGGTTTCGGAGTGATAACGATTGAATACCGGATGTGTGAGATAGGCAGAGGTGCGCTGCAAATCGGCGGGCAGCATCATGCCCACCGAAGCCTCGACAGCGGTGAAGGCTGGCATTGTTTTGCCGGTGGTAGCAAATAGCTGCCAGAGCACGTCGATGTCATCCGCGGTGGTGGTTTCGTCTAGCGAGACACTGAGCGTTTCGGCATCGACTTTGCGCAGATTTATTTTCTTTGCCAATGCGCGCTGGTAGATCGCGTCGGTCTCAGCGCCCGTACGAATTTTCAAGGTATCGAAAAAATTGGCATCTGCGACCTTGTGGCCGAGCTGCGTTAGACCGCTCGCAAACGTCGCGGCAAGCCAATGTACGTACAGCGCAATGCGTTTCAATCCAGCCGGACCGTGATACGAGGCGTACATCGTCGCCATCACCGCCAACAATGCCTGCGCCGTACAGATGTTGCTGGTCGCTTTTTCGCGGCGAATATGTTGCTCGCGCGTTTGCAATGTCAGGCGATATGCCGGGTTGCCTATTGTGTCCACCGACACCCCAACCAGACGCCCCGGCAACTGACGCTTGTAAGCATCTTTGCAAGCCAGGAAGGCTGCGTGCGGGCCGCCGAACCCCATCGCC
>JANYFH010000011.1 GCA_025362705.1 Betaproteobacteria bacterium | reverse complement strand
GGTCAGGTCGTGTTGGTACTGCAAGGCGGTGGTGCCCTGGGCGCGTTTCAGGTCGGCGCGTACGAGGCTATGCACGAAGCCCGCATTGAACCCGACTGGGTGATCGGCACGTCGATCGGTGCGATCAATGGTGCCATCATCGCCGGAAACCCGCCAGAACGTCGGCTCAAACATCTGCACGCATTCTGGGAAGGCGTGCAGCAACAGGGTGGCGCTAATGTTCCTGCGTTTTTCGGTTCGTTCGCGCAGACGATGGCCAATCTGACAACGATCACGCGCGGCATTCCAACATTTTTCACGCCTGGTAAACAACTGTTGCAGGGCACTCAGGCAAAAGTTGGCATCGAAGAGGCATCGTATTATTCCACCGCGCCACTGCGCGCCACACTCACCGAACTCGTCGATCTCGATTACCTTAACTCGCGCCACACACGCCTTACCGTCGGCGCAGTAAACGCCCGCACCGGCGAGATGCGCTACTTTGATAGCCGCGAAGAAACCATCTCGATTTCGCACATCATGGCTTCCGGTGCGTTGCCACCGGCGTTTCCGGCAATACGTATCGATGGTGAACCGTACTGGGACGGTGGAATTTTCTCCAACACCCCTGTCGAAGCCGTACTCGATGACAGGCCGCGTCGCAACTCGGTAATTTTCACCACCAACTTGTGGAATCCAGACGGCCCGGAGCCGGAGTCATTGTGGGAAGTGATGGGCCGCGAAAAAGACATCCAGTACGCCAGCCGCACCAAAAGCCACATTACGCGACAGCAGCAAATCCATCACCTGCGCCACATCATTCGCGAACTGGCGCAGCACGTGCCGGCAAAGGCGGCGAGGTCAGCGGCGATCAGAGAGCTTGCGTCCTGGGGTTGCGGCACCGTCATGCACGTCGTGCCGCTCATCGCGCCGCCACGAGAAGGCGAGGACCAACTCAAAGATATCGACTTCACGCCGGGCGGAATAAGTACGCGGATAGAAGCCGGTATTGCCGAGGGCCGACGCGTACTTGAAACAGCGCCATGGCAACTGCCTGTGGATCCGATGGCCGGCGTCATCGTTCACGAAAAACCTTCGGAACATATAAAACACTAGCACTGGTCAGGCTTTCGAGGCATTTTCGACCGGAAAGTGCCTATTTACGCGGAGTTTGTGTTTTTGACACATAGGGCGGCCAGACGAACCACGCTGCGATGACCGCGAACAAAAACACCGCATACAACAACGTGAACACCCACGGCGGCGCATTCCAATAGATCAACGCCGATACCCAGCGTTGTACAAATCTTGGCTCAATCGCCACACCACGCAACCAATCTTCAAGCAGCGTAAGCGGGCACGTCATACCGAAGATTGCTTCGGCGGTCACGAAAGCCATTAGTGCGACGTGCGTGATTCGAAACGCGCGATGCAGCACCCACACCCAGCCGAGACACCCGCCAATTGCGATTATCAGCAACCCGCCGACGTTGAACAACACAACGCCGGCGTGCAGCAGAAAAACGAGATCGGCGAGCATCAAGTGCGCCGGTCGATTAGCTGTGAATTGTTATTGCATCAGCGTCTGCTGCATGAATTTGATCTGTGCATAAAACAGGAAATCCGCATTGGATTTCTTCGCAAATCCATGTCCTTCATCCAGCGCCATTAAAAACCACACTGGCGTTTTTTGCTTCTTCAGTTGCGCCACGATCTGCTCAGCTTCCGTGTAGGGCACACGCGGATCGTTTTTTCCCTGCACTACAAATAGCGGTTTTTTGATTTTCTGCGCGTTGTTCAGCGGTGAAATACTTTCGGGGAATTTGCGCATTTCCGGATCGCGCTCATCGCCATATTCCACGCGTCGCAGATCGCGGCGGTAACTTTCGGTATTGGTAAGAAACGTGACCCAGTTGGAAATGCCAACCGTGTCGATGGCGCCCGTAATGCGGTCAGGGTAGTTGGTCGATACCGCCAGGCTCATATAGCCGCCATAGCTGCCACCCATGACCAGTACTTTAGCCTGATCGAGATCCAGCTGCTCCTTGATCCAGTCGAACAAAGCGCCGATATCCTTAACCGAATCCTCGCGCTTCATGCCATTGTCCATCGCCAGAAAAGTTTTCCCGAATCCGCTTGAACCACGAACGTTCGGATAGAGCATGGCAAAGCCCAATTCGTTGATCATGTAGTTGTTGCGGCCGATAAACCCCGGTCGCGCCTGCGATTCCGGCCCGCCGTGGATGTTGATAATCACCGGTCGTTTGCCAGGAAATTTTTTCGCATCAGGTTGATAGAGAAATCCCGAGATCATCAGGCCGTCAAAGCTTTTCCACTTCACCAATTTCGGTTCGGCGAAATCAAGCGGATTCAATGTCGGACTGCCGCTATTGGTCCAGCGGGTAATTTTTGTCGTGGCGATATTCCATGAGTAAACGTCTCCTGGTGAACGAGCCGAGGTGACATTGAAGGCGAGTTCCGCACCGGCGTCCTCGTTGCCCGTGGTCGTGTCGCCATTTTCGTCATCGCCGCCACCCTTCCAGCGCAGGCCAGAAATTTCGCCCGACAACAGCGCCGGGCGCGGCAACTCGGTCAGCGTATCAAGGTCGAGAAAACGCAACACGCTCGAGCCGTCCTCATTGGTGATGAATGCAATACGTTTGGCTTTTGTGGAAATCGAAAAGTCACTCACATCGTATTGCAACTTTGGGGTCAGCACCGTCTCGCTGCCAGTGTTCAAATCGATTGTTACCAAACGACGATATTCGCTGTCGCGATCGGACGTCGTAAAAAGTTTTTTGCCATCGCGTGAGAAACGTGCCAAGCCATAAAAAACCGGCACAGCGTGGGCATTTTTTTCGGGTGTCACGCGGCGTTTTTCCCCGTTGGAGATATTCAGTGTCCAGAGGTGTGATTCGTTGGCAGAAAGATACTCCGAGAAGACCAGTGTTTTGTCGTCAGGCGAAAAGCGAAAATTGAACCATCGGCCACCTTCAAACATCGCAATCGTTTTTGC
>JANYFH010000303.1 GCA_025362705.1 Betaproteobacteria bacterium | reverse complement strand
GCCGATTCACGCTCCCTACGCCGGTGTTATCCGGATCAGGTTCAAAGGGTTTATCTCATCCGCCGAACTGATTGACGGAACCCCTGCGTACAGCCGACAACTTAACCCAATTCGCTTGCTGCGGCAATGCGCCATGTTGTGCTCTATCATTTGAGCCAGCGGCTTGACGTTATACAGTCGTCGGCGTATCTTAATGACTATTCAGTCAGTAATGGTTTCTCATGTCTGTATTGGCAAAAGTTATCGAACCACGTTGGGAGCGCCGCAAAGACGCGCGCCCGAGCGAACTTGCGAGCGCGGCACTGGAATTGTTCGTCGAACGCGGATTCGCTGCGACCCGGCTTGACGATGTCGCCAAGCGCGCCGGCGTTTCCAAAGGCACGCTCTATCTCTACTTCGATAGCAAGGATGAGTTGTTCAAGGCAATCGTTCGCGAAGGCATTGTGCCGCGCTTTGTAGAGTTTGAAGAACGTATGCGCAGCTACGAAGGTAGCAGCGCGGATTTGATGCGCCTTCTGGTAAAAACCTGGTGGCAAAAAATTGGGGCGACAAAGTTAGCGGGTATTTCCAAGCTGATGATTTCGGAGGCGGGAAATTTTCCGGAACTGGCCAAGTTTTATCACGACGAAGTGATAGTGCGGGGCCTGGCCATATTCAAGGTGGCGATTCAGCGCGGCATCGACTCAGGAGAATTTCGCCCAATGGAGCTTGAGCACACGCCACACATTTGCGCGGCACCTGTGCTGATGCTGATGCTCTGGCGAAATTCGTTTGATTTGTGCGGCGCGCAAGGGATGGATCCGGAAACATATTTGGATATTCATACCGATTTGCTCGTGCGTGGTTTGCTAAAATGACGCGGCTTGGTATTTCAATCTGAATGAACGCCGACCTGCGGAAGTGACTGACATGAATTTCGAACAAGCGCGCTTCAATATGATCGAGCAGCAGATCCGTACCTGGGAGGTGCTGGATCAGGACGTGCTGGACTTGCTTTCCTTGGTCAAGCGCGAGGATTTCGTGCCCGTCGCCTACCGCGCCATCGCTTTTACCGACATGGAAATTCCACTCGGTGGAGGTCATGGTCAATTCATGATGGCGCCGAAAATGGAAGCGCGCATTGTGCAGGAAGTCGCACCGAAAGCAACAGAACGCGTGCTGGAGATCGGTACCGGCAGCGGCTATCTGACGGCGTTGCTGGCCAGTCGCGCTTTAAGCGTAACGAGCATCGAATATTTCGATGCGTATTCGCGCACTGCCGCCAGCAATCTAGCCCAAGCCAATATTGGTAACGCGATTCTCAAGATTGGTGATGCAGCGCAATCGCCAGCGGCATTTATCGGTGCCGGTGAAAAATTTGATGTCATCGTGTTGACAGGGTCCGTTCCGATATTGCCGCAAGCTTATCTGGACGTGTTGGCGGAAAGTGGTTGCTTATTCGCCATCGTCGGTGATGCCCCGACCATGAAAGCCACCCTGTTTACCCGCACAACCGGCAATGCATATACCGCAACAGAAATTTTTGAGACAGTTGTTCCACCGCTGTTGAATGCCAGTCAGCCCTCGCGTTTCGACTTTTAGCCCGCCGATGCGCCAGCTAACCGTGCTGCAATTGCATGCCATGATGGAAGCAGAACCGGAAGCGAGACCGCACCTTCTGGATGTTCGCGAACCGCGGGAATTCCAACTGGCGCGCATAGCCGGAAGCGAGTTGCTGCCGATGCAGCAGATCCCAGACAAGGTAGAAGAAATCGATCGATCGCATCCTACGGTCGTTATTTGTCATCACGGCACGCGAAGCCTGCAAGTCGTCGCATTTCTGGAGCGGATGGGGTTCAAGAACCTGCATAATTTGCAGGGTGGAATCGATGCTTGGGCGCGTCACGTGGATTCGCGTATCGCTTTGTATTGAGAAATCCATAAATCTGCGCAGTCCTGCCAACACGTCATAATCTTTTACTCAAATTTTTAATTACCCTGCGGTCGGACAGCGTGAAGCAACTAAAAGCGCGAACGACCAGAAACGTGAAAACATGAAACTCAAAATCTCTGCAGTACTCGTTGCTGGTTGTTTGTTCGGCACATCAGCAATCGCTGCCGACCTGATCGATATTTACCGCGCAGCCCAGGCGCAAGACCCGGTGTATTCATCGGCGCGGTTTACCTATGACGCAAGCAAAGAAATCGTTCCGCAGGCGCGCGCCGCGAATCTTTTGCCGTCCATTGGTCTGTCCGCATCGTTTAACCGCAACCATCGTGATACTGACGGATTTCCCACCGCCGATTTCAATACGCATGGCTACACGGTGAGCCTGACGCAGCCCTTGTTTCGCATGCAAAACTGGATTACTTTCGATCAGGCCGGTCTGCAGGCCAAGCAATCCGAAGCCGTGTTTGCCGATGCGGGCCAGAGTTTGATTGTGCGCACCGCGCAAGCCTATTTTGATGTGCTGCTGGCGCAAGACAACGTGGCGCTCTCGGGCGCGCAAAAAACCGCGATCAACGAACAACTCGCGCAGGCCAAACGTAACTTCGAAGTCGGCACTTCAACCATCACCGATACTTACGAAGCACAAGCCAAATACGATTTGGGCGTAGCCAAGGAAATATCGGATCTCAACGATCTGGAAATCAAGCGCCAGGCCTTGCAGCAACTGATCAACAAAATGCCAGCAGGTTTGGCACCACTGCGCGACAATCCGATACTGACTCTGCCGAAACCGAGCGACATGGACCAGTGGGTGAAAGCCGCTGAAGAAGCGAGTCCGGTGATCGCGCAATTGCGGCTTGCCTATGAAATTGCTGCCAAGGACGTCGATCGCAACAGGGCCGGCCATATGCCGACGCTGGACTTCACCGGCAGCTTCGGCAATGCTTCTTCACCTTCCACGACCGTCACTGGCGGTGTCGGTCCTTCGTTCGACACACGCTCTGCCGGCATCGGCGTAACGCTGACCATTCCGTTATATCAAGGCGGCGGCACTCAATCGCGTGTGCGGCAATCGCTCTCCAATCGCGACCGGGCCGACGCTGATCTGGAAAACGCCAAGCGTACCGTCGCGCAATCGGTGCGCCAGAATTATTTGGGCGTGACCAACGGTGTCGCCCAGGTAAAGGCATTGGAAGCCGCCCTCGTGTCGAACAAATCATCATTGGACGCCACCGTCCTCGGCAAGGAAGTCGGCGTGCGCACGAACGTAGACGTACTCAACGCGCAGCAGCAATTGTTCCAGGCGCAACGCGACCTGCAACAGGCACGCTACAACACGATACTCAGCCAATTGCGCCTGAAGTCGGCAGCGGGCCGGTTGGTCGAGGAAGATCTGGCGGAAGTTAATCGGATGCTGGTGCGCTGAAATGTTGGAGCGCCAGAATCGAGCACTGGGGCGGGTTACAGACTACTTTGCCTCTGAAAATGCCCGCCAAATGGCGCTCTACGTTGTTTCGTGCACCAATCACCATCCAACCACGGCTGATCATTTATTCGTGGGCTCTTCAAATCGCCACTGTATTCCGGCAGATGTCGGTCGTCAGCGTCAGCTCGGTAATGATCGAAATGAATTTTCGCAGGACAGAGTGAGCGAATCCATACCCGCTGCCCCATCGCACGCGTGGTCACACTCGACTATGCGCTGACCGATACTGCGGCAATTAGCTGTGCAGCACCTGCGACACGGCCTGCCTGCCCCGCACGTGGGCCTCAATCGTATGTAGAAGTGTTTCCTTTGCAAATGGCTTGGTGAGGTATTGATTCGCTCCAACGGCATGTCCACGTGCGCGGTCAAAAAGGTTGTCTTTGGATGTCAGCATGATCACGGGTATGTGTTTGTGCGCCCCGCACCGCTTGATCAACGCACAAGTTTGGTACCCATCCAGGCGCGGCATCAGAACGTCAGCAAAGATGAGATCCGGGCGATAAAGTGAAATTTTCCCCAGCGCATCGAATCCGTCGTCCGCAAATTCGACCTCGCAGCCGGCCTGCATGAGCATGATCTCCGCGCTACGACGAATCGTTCTGCCGTCGTCTATGACCAGGACTTTGATGCCAGAGAGACGCACTCTGGACATGTCGGCCATTGGCGCGTTGGCGGGTTTGCTGGATGCGAGGCTTTGCTGACCGTCAGTCATGACATTTCTCCTGAAGCTACGTCAATGCGGTTGAACCGCCGATGAAGCAGATTAAGCTCATGCACGGCGCATCGCACTCAGGCGAAACAGAAGTTTGCGGTTCGAAATTGACTATGCGGCACGTCAGCAATGTACACGCTGGTCAGGCATAGGTATAACCGGACCCACTCGGCGGTTTGAAACAGCCGGGCAACTCCGGCAATAAATTATCAAAACGCACGCCCAATGGCGATCTACGTAGTTTTATGCTGGTTGACTATCGCCGCATACGACGTTCACGTCGTCTCAGTCTCCGCCTGCTGCGGTCGCCACTTGAGAAGCTTGTTCTCCGCAAACGTCACCACAAAATCAAGCAACAGCGCAAACACGGTGAGCACCAGAATGCCTGCGAACACGGTGTTGATATCGAACGCGCCTTCGGCCTGGTGAATGAGATAGCCCACACCTTTCGCGCTGCCGAGATATTCGCCGACGACCGCGCCGACGAAGGCCATGCCGACTGAGGTATGCAGGCTGGAAAACACCCATGAAGTTGCCGATGGCAAGTAGACGTAGCGCAGCAATTGCGATGCATTCGCGCCGAGCATGCGCGCGTTGTTGAGTACCACGGGTGAAACCTCTTTCACGCCCTGGTAGACGTTGAAAAATACAATGAAGAATACCAACGTCACGCCAAGCGCCACCTTGGACCAGATGCCGAGCCCGAACCAGACCATGAAAATCGGCGCGAGGATTACACGCGGCATCGCGTTCATTGCCTTGATGTAGGGATCGAGGATCGCGGAGGCGAGCGGCGTCAAGCCCAGCCACAGACCCACCGCCAACCCCAGCAGTGTCCCGATCGCAAACGCCAATAGCGTTTCCTGCAATGTCACCCATAGATGCGGATATATTTCGCCGGACATAAACCACACCCAGATTGCGTTGAAAATTTTGGCGGGCTCGCCGAAGAAAAATGCGGCGCGATATTCGTTGTCAAAAAATATCGGCGGGATCAAGTCGGGCGAGGTAGCGATATGCCAAATGATAAAGATCATGACAAGTAATGCGATTTGCCAGAACCAGATGGGGGGTTTTTTCACGCGACGACCTTGTTCTTCGTCTGCGCATACCCTTTCAATACTTCCTCTTTCATCGCATGCCAAATCTGCGCGTGTAATTCAAGAAAGCGCGGCGTCATGCGAATCTCGGCGACATCGCGTGGTCGCGGGAGATCAATGGCGAATTCGCCGATGGGGTGCGTTGCGGGTCCTGCCGCCAGCACGATGACGCGATCCGAAAGCGAGATCGCTTCTTCCAGATCGTGGGTAATAAAGACCACTGATTTTTTATCCGTTTCCCACAACTGCAACAGTTCATTTTCCATCAGTTGCCGCGTTTGAATATCGAGCGCCGAAAACGGTTCGTCCATCAGCATGATTTTGGGATCGAGGATCAGCATTTGCGCGAGGGCCGCGCGCTTTCGCATGCCACCGGAGAGCTCGTGCGGATAACGATTGCCGAAGCCGTTGAGCCCGACGCGCTCCAGCCATTGTTCACCTTGTCGCGCGGCTTCCGTTGCTTCTACACCACGAAACTGCAATCCGGCGGTGACATTGGCCAGCGCCGAACGCCAGGGCATTAGCGATTCGGATTGGAACATGTAGCCCGCTTGCTGGTTCAGGCCGATCAGCGGTTCGCCGAATACTTTCACCTCGCCGCTGGAGGCTTTCAACAGCCCTGCGCCAATATTAAGCAGGGTGGATTTTCCGCAGCCGGTTGGCCCGACGATGGAAACGAATTCACCGTCGGCGATATTGAGTGTCGTGTCTTTGATAGCGGTGTAGCCACCACCGCCAGACTTACCGGTGAAGGTAACGCTGATATTGGTGAGAGAGAGCGCTGTTGCCATACTGTCAATCGTGGCTACTGGGGCTCATTTGTATTTTGCGCCCGCCTTCACGGCAAAGTGATTGTCGTAAGTTGCTTGAAGATTGATGGAGTCACCCGCCGCAATTACTGAAGGTTCAAACTGTTTCAATACTTTGTAGACATTCTGTGCGGCCTTCATGCTCATCTGGCCATCGGTGGAATAGCCGACCATGTTTTTCAGTAGCGCCGCTTTATACAGACCGCGATTGCCGCCCCTGTACGATTCCGGCACCACCGCCATCACCTGTTCCGGCGTCGCCTTCGCCAGCCAGCGCAGAGCATGCACCATGGCATTCACCACCGCTTGTGTGGTGTTCGGATTTTTCTTGATGAAATCGGAATTGACGTAAATGCAGGAAGCCAGATAGTCGCCGCCGTAAATATCCTTCATGCCTTTTTCGGTGCGGCTGTCTGCGACAGCAACATATTTTCCGCTTGCCTCCAACTGGCTGATGACCGGATCCAGATTGGACATGCCGTCGATCTCGCCTTTTTCCATCGCGGCCACTGCGCCCGAACCGGCACCAGTGCCAACGATCGAAACCTCGGTCGGCTTCAAGCCTTCCTTGGCCAGCAGATTGTTGACGAACATGTTGGTTGATGAGCCGGGTGCAGTCACACCGATCTTCAAACCTTTAAGATCTTTCGCTGATTTGTACTTCGCCGCTTTGTCTTTCGGCAACACCAGCGTAATCGACGAATAACCGGCCTGCAATACCACGGCCGTAATCGGCTGTTTTTTCGCCTGCATATTGATGGTATGTTCGAACGCGCCGGAGACCAGGTCAGCAGAGCCGCCGACCAGAGCCTGTAACGCTTTGGCACCGCCCGCAAAATCAGCAATTTCGACATCGAGCCCTTCGTCCTTGAAATAGCCCAGCCGCTCTGCAAGCGTCAGCGGTAAGTAGTAGAACAAGCCTTTCCCGCCGACCGCAACCGTGATTTTTTTCTTCTCCAGCGCCTGTGCGTTGGCGACATTGGCTGTGATGGCAAGCGAAGCTGCCGCCAGCACTAACGCTGCGCCGATTATTTTTTTGAACATATTTCTCTCCTCATCCCGTCAAAATATTATTGGTTAAAACCGGAAGCCCACCTTCGCCGACAAGCTCGTGTTGTCACCCATTTTTTCAGCCTCAACGGCGAAATTGGTGACGAGAAAATTCACGTTCATGCCGACGAATAAGCGCGATTTACTGAAACCCTCTTCCCGCAGACTGGCAACGTCTGCATTACTCTTCACACGCACGGTACCGACACCGATGTATGGCGTCACCAGCGTGAGTTTTTTTGACAGCATCGCGTCTATTGCGAAAGTGGAAAGTGAAACGTGGCTGACGCCGGTGAGTTTGCTGCCCGACAATCGTATGCCAACAGCGGGTGTTGCTACACCATCATCCAATATCGCACAGCGCGCTTCGGCACCGATCAGCGAGCCATTCACACCCGATACCCGGCTCACGAATGCACCGATATCAAAGCCGTACGGGAGTCCTTTGGCGACATGTATTTTTGGTACGTACAGATTGCTTATGTCGCCAACCCCTGCCTGGCGAAACTCTGATGTATTTTCAATTTTCGTCTGCGTTACTTCCACGCCGACATCGAAACCGGTGAGGCCCAATGGTGTCGCGGGGGTAACGCCCTTGTATGCAGCGGCGGCACCCAGATCGGTGGAAAGCTTCAGAAACTGGCTTTGCGACAATGTGCCGATCTGATCCAGGTCGCCAGCAACGGCATTGGCCGCGAACAACATTGCGACCGCAACAACAATTTTTTTCATCCGGTTCCTTGACGTAATCACTGTGTATAGAGCTTATCGGGCACCGCGTGAAGATGCATGGTTTTGCCCGCACGCATCACCTGCCCGGTCACGTCATGGCCGACGATGGCCGGCATTTTCACTGCAGCGGCCAACAGCTTGTCGAGATCGACACCGGTATCGAAGTCCATATCTTCGAGCATGTTCACCATGTCTTCGGTGCAGATGTTGCCGGTCGC
>JANYFH010000302.1 GCA_025362705.1 Betaproteobacteria bacterium | reverse complement strand
GTCGGCCATGCCATACGTCAGCCACGCATTGGCGGGAAGACCATCACGTCCGGCGCGGCCAGTCTCCTGATAGTAGCCTTCCATGCTCTTTGGTAAATCCATGTGTGCGACAAAACGCACATCGGGTTTGTCGATGCCCATGCCGAAAGCGATGGTCGCCACCATCACCACGCCATCTTCTTTCAAAAAACGTTGCTGGTTGGCAGAGCGCACCGCGGCATCGAGCCCTGCGTGATAGGGGAGAGCCCGCACGCCACTGCGGACGAGAAAGTCAGCGGTCTCTTCAACTTTCTTTCGCGAGAGGCAATAAATAATGCCAGCGTCCCCTTCGTGCCCGGTCAGAAATTCCAGCAACTGTTTGCGCGGCTCATGCTTCTGCACCACACGGTAGCGAATATTTGGCCGATCAAAACTCGCCACAAACTGGCGTGCAGAATCCAGCGAAAGTCGTTCAACAATTTCCTTCCTCGTGGGCGCATCCGCAGTCGCGGTGAGCGCGATACGCGGCACCTCGGGAAAGCGTTCGTGCAGCATCGAAAGCTGTCGGTATTCAGGCCGAAAGTCGTGACCCCATTGCGACACGCAGTGCGCTTCGTCGATGGCGAACAACGAAATATTGGTGCGGCCAAGCAGATCGATAAACCGCGACGTCAGCAGCCGTTCCGGCGCCACGTACAGCAAATCCAGTTCGCCATTGAGCAGCCGCTGTTCAAGCTGGGAAGCAGAACGTGCATCGAGCGTTGAATTCAAAAACGCCGCCTTCACACCCAGCTGCAGCAAGGCTTCCACCTGATCCTGCATCAGCGCAATCAGCGGTGAAACGACGATGGCCGTACCTTCGCGCGCCAGCGCCGGAATTTGAAAACACAGCGACTTGCCACCGCCGGTCGGCATCAACACCAGCGCGTCGCCGCCGCCGATCATATGGTTTACGATGGCTTCCTGCTCACCCCGAAAGGCTGGGTAGCCGAAGACACTGTGAAGGATTTCTTGTGGAGAGGAATTGGCGCGGTGGATCATGGCGCAATGATATTTCATCTATGGAACAATCCCTCAGCGCACCGAGGTTAGGTTTGCGATCAAAATCAAACGAACAGAGGTATCAAATGCGAGTCAATTACGCGATTGTGTTTGTGAGCGATATGAAACGGGCGGTGTCATTTTATCGGGACGTGCTCGGCATCCCATTGCGATTCGAATCTCCTGGATGGACCGAATTTGCAACGGACGGCGCAACGCTGGCACTGCACACGAGCGAAGCGGTTGATTCCAAAAGCGACGATCCGCAACGCGCTCCCGCCGGTCGCTGCCGTCCCGGTCTGAGCGTTCCTGATCTTGCCGCGTTCCACGAGCGGATGGTCGAGAACAACGTCGTGTGTATTCAGGCGCCGAACGAAGTTTTTGGCGCTCGTGTCGCGCAATACCTTGATCCTGATGGGCTGACGATCTCTGTGGGTGAAGAGAGAAAATAAGAATTCGAGCCGGTTCAACAATAAGCTGTGCAGAACATTATGGCGAAGATCGCCTATCCACGCGCACTTACAGCCATTTATTGGCTGTAAGCCGCGCCAATGCTAGAGTTTTCTGATTAAAAGAACAACAATAAAACGATACGCTAACCCAAGAACCCGATATTCGACGACGCAAAATTTCCAATGTTGGGCAGTACCAATCGCATGTCGGTAGCAGTCACACCAAACCATCGTGCGAGTGTCGCCGCATATTGATCGACCGACGTTGTCGGCAACAATCTGCCCGAACCGACTTCGTCGTTGTTGTTAAATCCCATCACCGGGAACGTCCCGTAATATTGCTGACCTTTGACCGCACCGCCCATGACGAAATGATGCGAGCCCCAGCCGTGGTCGGAGCCATCACCGTTGCTGGTGAGCGTACGGCCGAAATCGGAACCAGTGAAGGTGGTGACGCTATCCGAAATGCCGAGCCCGACGGTGGCGTTGTAGAAATACGAGAGCGCGCTGCCGATTTGTGTGTGCAGGGCCGGTTGCGTGACAAGTTGAT
>JANYFH010000297.1 GCA_025362705.1 Betaproteobacteria bacterium | reverse complement strand
ATTCGCGCTTGCAGCCCTTGCAACTGACGCAGAGCTCCATCGCATTCTTGACGGCATCGGACGTGAATGCATTGTTGTCGAGTTGTCCGCTGATCGCCAGGCGCAATGTATTCGCCCTGCCGCGTGTTACATGCTGCTCGTCGCCCGTCGCTCGATAGCTTGGGCACATGGTGCCTGCGTCAAATTTTCGGCAGTTGCCGTTGTTGTTGCACATCTCGATGGCACCGGCAAAACCACCGGTGTCTTTCCAGTCGAGCGCCATTTCCAATTTCTGCGTTTCGTATTCCGGCTTGAATCGAAACAGCGTCCGGTCGTCCTGCTTCGAAGGGCTGACAATCTTGCCGGGATTCATCAACCCCTTTGGATCGAACAGCGATTTGATTTCGCCCAATGCCGCCGTCAATCGCGGCCCCAGGAACGGCGCGATCCACTCCGAGCGCACCAGGCCATCGCCGTGCTCGCCCGAATAGGCCCCTTTGTATTGGCGCACCAGTTGCGAGGCTTCCTCGGCAATCGCGCGCATTTTTTTTGCGCCATCGCCTTTCATATTGAGTATCGGCCGTACATGCAGGCAACCCACCGAGGCATGCGCATACCAGGTGCCCTCGGTACCGTGCTTTTGAAATACTTCGGTCAGGCGCCGCGTGTATTCGGCAAGATGAGGCAACGGCACCGCACAATCTTCGATGAAGCTCACAGGTTTGCCGTCGCCCTTCATCGACATCATGATATTGAGACCGGCTTTGCGCACTTCCCATACCGCCTTTTGCAAATTCGCGTCGGGAATTTCCACTACGCCACCAGGGAAACCGAGATCAGCCATGAGTTCCGCCAGCTGCTTTAATTTGGCAACTTGTTCGGCGTGATGCTCACCGGAGAATTCAACGAGCAACACGCAATCGGGTTCACCCTGCAAAAACGCATCGACCGTTTTTTTGTAAATCGCGATGCCGCGCGACAAATTGAGCATAGTGCGGTCCACCAGCTCCACGGCGGACGGACCCAGCTTCACGATATGTTGTGCGGCATCCATGCCATCGTAAAATCGCGGGAAATGGCAAACACCCAGAGCCTTGTGTTTCGGCAACTCACTCAATTGCAGATGAATGCGCTCGAAGTAACCAAGCGTGCCTTCCGATCCCACCAGCAATTTCGCCAGATTGAAGCGCTCCGGCGCCAGGCGATCGAGGTTGTAACCCGCCACACGTCTGGCGATGGGAAACATCCTGTCGAGAATTTCGCCCTGCTCGCGTGCATAAAGCGCGTGCATCGCCTCGACAATCGCCCCGAAACCCGCGCCGTTATTGGCTTCCAGCGCATGTACGCCGAAGTGGAAGCGCTTGTTTTCACTCAGCCACGCGTCGATGCCTAATACGTTGTCAACCATGTTCCCGTACGCAATCGAGCGCGAACCGCAGGAATTATTTCCGCTCATGCCGCCGATGGTTGCTTGCGCCGCAGTCGATACATCGACTGGAAACCACAGTCCTGACGACTTGAGTTTGGCGTTCAGAAGGTCGAGCACCATTCCCGGCTGGACGATTGCGCGTTTGTTTGCGGCATCAAATTCGATCAGCGCATTGAGGTATTTGCTGTTATCAATGACCAGCGCTGCGCCAACCGTTTGCCCGCATTGCGAAGTGCCCGCGCCACGCGGGAGGATCGCGACGCCCTGTTCTGCCGCAATCTGTAATGCAGTAATGGCAGCGTCAACCGTTCGCGGCACGACCACGCCAACCGGCATGATCTGGTAGATGGATGCATCGGTGGCATAGCGCCCGCGCGAAGCGCTATCGAACATGACTTCGCCTTCGACCTCGCGCCGCAAACGCGTTTCAAGTGGCGTCGTTGCTTTCGCTTTGGCCGAGAATTGAATCGGCGTGGCAGTAAGATTGGCGCTCATCGTATCTTGATCGCAGGCATTTATAGTCAAAACTGGTTAGGACATAGTGTATACAACCAAAGTACTAATTTATGCATTGATGAAAGGCATTCAATCATGACCGACTCCTCCTACCACGCGGGCCGCCATTTCCTGCAAATCCCTGGCCCCACCAACGTGCCAGATCGTGTCCTACGCGCAATTGATGCGCCAACGATCGATCATCGCGGCCCGACCTTCCAGAAGCTGGGGATGGAGGTGCTGGAAGGTGTCAAAGCGGTGTTTCAAACCAGACATCCGGTGATTATCTATTCGGCCTCCGGCACCGGCGCGTGGGAAGCTGCACTGGTGAATACGTTGTCCATGGGCGATAAGATATTGATGGTCGAAACAGGCCATTTCGCCACGCTCTGGAAAAAGATGGCGGTCAAACTGGGACTGAATCCGGAATTCATCGCGGGCGATTGGCGACACGGCGTGAACGCCGCGGAGATCGAGGCGCGGCTCGCAGCTGACAGCCGTCATGAGATCAAAGCGGTCTGCGTGGTACACAACGAAACCTCAACCGGGGTGACATCAGATATTCACGCGGTTCGTAAAGTCATCGACAAGCTCGACCATCCCGCACTGTTGCTGGT
>JANYFH010000144.1 GCA_025362705.1 Betaproteobacteria bacterium | reverse complement strand
GAGGCATCGGTATCGTCGAGATGACCGCCGGGTTGTACCCAGCGATTCAGTTTGCAATGATGCAGCAAGAGCGCATGTGTGCGTTCAACATTCAATACCCATGCAGACCCGGTGATATGGCCTACTGAATTTGCGCGCTTCCACCAATCGCGCAAATGTGCTGAAACGAACGCAATCATTTTGCCGCGATGATTTTCTTCTTCCTGATCTGCGGGCGAATGCGCATTGAGCGCGCTGAGTAGTGCGTCGGTATTCATTGTTGGGGAACCTTTGATCAAATCCATTCCGACATGCTTGCGTCGATATTGGGCCATCTGCAGCGTTGTGCTCCTCGTGCGGTAGCTTAAGCAACGCACCTGCGTCGCACGCCTTGCATATGCCCCAATCTCAACACAATCCTGTCGAAAGCGACTTGATCAAAGGCTCCCTCTGCGAAAAATCTGCAATCATAATCGCTCTCGAAGAAACGTGCGGGGAATCTACTGCTATGAACGCGTTGCACGAATACAACGACGTGTTGCACATTTCTGTAAAGAATGCGTTATATTCGCTCCTGTGGTACGGATTCACTCTAATGCGTCGCTGATGCGTTGTTCTGGATCCCGCGTAAGTTAATGACACTTTGAAATCAACCAGGAGGATTTACATGGCCGCAAAGAAACCTGCCGCAAAGAAACCCGCTGCTAAAAAACCGGCAGCCAAGAAACCCGCCGCCAAAAAACCGGCAGCAAAGAAACCCGCAGCGAAAAAACCCGCAGCCAAGAAACCTGCTGCCAAGAAGCCTGCCAAGAAAGCCGCTCCCAAGAAGCCCGCTGTCAAGCGTAAACCCAATGCAGCCTTCATGAAGCCGATGAATATCAGCTCCGTCCTCGCCGCAGTTATCGGTGCCGCACCTCAGCCACGTACGGAAGTCACCAAGAAGCTCTGGGACTACATCAAGAAAAATAAACTGCAAGACGCCATCAACCGTCGCATGATCAATGCCGATGAAAAACTCAAAGCCGTGTTTGGAGGCAAGAAAGTCGTTTCGATGTTTGAAATGACCAAGTTGGTTTCCCAGCACCTGAAGTAATCGCTTCGGCGAAAAGCCGCCAGCGGCCTGCAAGGTCGTTAGTGCGCGTTTTAGGATAAGGGCCGGTACTACCTCGCGTAGTTCTGGCCTTTGTTTTTTTTGGACTTGACTGGAGATCTCCAATGAATGCGCCTTTGCAAAACCACGTCTTTCGCTTGATGAAACGTCCCATCGGCGAACCCAGGCGTGATGACTTCTCGTTCACCGTTGAGCCGGTTGCCGCGCTTGCCGAGGGCCAATTGCTGGTCAAGAATCTCTACCTCTCGCTCGACCCTGCCATGCGCGGCTGGATGAACGAGGCGCGGTCATATATCGCGCCGGTCGGCATCGGTGAGGTGATGCGCGCCGGCGGTGTGGGCACTGTAGTGAATTCAAAGCACCCAAAGTTTCAGGCGGGCGACACCGTGAGCGGCATGTTGAACGTGCAGGAATATGCCATTTCGGACGGCAAGGGCATGGTCAAACTCGATCCGAAGTTAGCGCCCCTCACTTCGTATCTGAATGTACTCGGCATGCCCGGTATGACCGCCTACTTCGGTTTGCTCGAGTCCGGGCAGCCGAAAGCGGGCGAAACGCTGGTGGTGTCCGGTGCCTTCGGCGCAGTCGGTGCCACCGTGGGCCAGGTTGCAAAAATCCTTGGGCTGCGGGTCGTCGGGATTGCAGGCGGCAAGGAGAAATGCGATTACGCTATTCGGGAATTCGGCTTCGATGCCTGCGTTGACTACAAAAATCAGGATGTGCGCAAGGGTTTGAAAGAAGCTTGCCAGAATGGCATCGATATTTATTTTGACAATGTCGGCGGTGAAATTCTCGATATCGTGCTGACGCGTATCAACTTGAAAGCACGCATCGTGATCTGCGGCGCGATTTCGCAATACAACAATACCGCGCCAGTGAAGGGGCCAGCCAACTATCTCTCGCTACTGGTCAATCGCGCGCGTATGGAAGGCATCGTCGTGTTTGACTACGCGCCGCGTTACAAGGAAGGTGCTGCGCAAATGGGCCAGTGGATGGCAGAAGGAAAACTGAAGTCGCGCGAGCATGTTGTGGAAGGGCTGGAAAAGTTTCCAGAGACGCTGATGATGTTGTTCAAGGGGGAAAATTTTGGGAAGCTGGTACTGAAAGTAGCTTGAGCCAGCATTCAAGATGACTTGATCAAACACAAGCATTGGCGCGGCTTTACAGCCATTTATGTCCTGCAAGCTCCACCAGCAATTGATCTACGTATGATTGTCGAAAAGAAAAGAGCCGGATTAATCCGGCTCTTTTCTTTTTTACCAGCAGAAAAAATCAGGCGCCCCCTACGCGACCAACTCCCGCAACACATACGGCAAAATCCCGCCGTGCAGGTAGTAGTCCACTTCAATCGGCGTATCGATGCGCAATAACACCGTGACGTTTTGCTTCGTGCCGTCTTTGCGTTTGATGACGAGCGTGACATCCATTTGCGGCTTGATGCCGCTCTCGACGCCGACGATATCAAAATCTTCATCGCCCTTGATGCCAAGTGACGTCGCGGTATCACTGCCCTTGAATTGACAGGCCAGCACGCCCATGCCGATAAGATTGGAGCGGTGGATACGCTCGAAGCTCTTCGCGATGACGGCTTTTACGCCGAGCAACTGAGTGCCCTTTGCGGCCCAGTCGCGTGACGAGCCGGTACCGTATTCCTCGCCACCGAACACGACCGTCGGCGTACCTGCCGCAACATATTTCATCGCGGCATCGTAAATTGGCACTTGTTCGCCGGATGGTTGCATCAACGTCAGGCCACCTTCGACGCGCGAGCCATCCGCCTTTGCCGGGATCATAAGATTTTTGATGCGCACGTTGGCAAAGGTGCCGCGCATCATTACTTCGTGATTGCCGCGCCGCGCACCGTAGCTGTTGAAATCGGCTTTCATCACATTGTTGCCGATCAGGAATTTTCCTGCGGGCGACGTGTCCTTGATCGATCCGGCGGGTGAGATGTGATCGGTCGTCACGGAATCGCCGAATACGCCGAGAGCCTTAGCGCCCTTGATGTCGTGCGCCTTGCCTGCGCCCATGCCGAAATCAGCGAAGAAGGGCGGCTCAGCGATGTAGGTGGATTTCGGCCAGTCATACACCTGGCCGGTCGTGCCTTTTATTTTCTGCCATAGAGGATTGTCGGCGCCCAGATTTGAATAACGCGTCTTGAAAACCGCCGGATCCATCGCGAAGCCCAGCACCGCGGCGATTTCGTGGCTGGTGGGCCAGATGTCTTTCAGGTACACCGGGCCGTTGGTGCCCTGGCCTACGGGTTCGGTTTGCAGATCGGTCAACACGTTGCCCGCAATCGCGTAGGCAACGACCAACGGCGGCGAGGCGAGGAAATTGGCGCGAATGTTGGCGTGAATACGCGCCTCAAAGTTGCGATTTCCCGAAAGCACTGCAGCGCAAACGAGGTCGTTTTTTACGATTGATTCCTCGATCTGTTCCGCCAGTGGGCCGGCGTTGCCGATACAGGTGGTGCATCCGTAGCCGGCGAGATAGAAGCCGACCCTCTCAAGGTATGGCAATAGTCCTGAGTTGGTGAGATAGTCGGTCACGACGCGACTTCCGGGCGCCAATGACGTCTTGATGTGCGGCTTCACCTTCAGGCCTTTTTCCACGGCCTTTTTTGCCAGCA
>JANYFH010000090.1 GCA_025362705.1 Betaproteobacteria bacterium | reverse complement strand
TTTTGCCTTCAGAATTCATGACAATAAAATCCCCCGCACCGCAGTTAACGGCATACAAATCAGACTGCCGCGATTGTCCGCGGCTTGCGACTTTCCTCGATGATGTGAAAATTGACTACCCGGAATATTTTTGCAAACCGGTACCGCCATTTGGCGTGAAGAAACCAACGCTCCTGATCGTCGGCTTGGCGCCCGGTTTGCATGGAGCCAATCGCACAGGTCGCCCGTTCACCGGCGACTACGCGGGTGTGCTCCTGTACAGCACGCTACACAAATTTGGCTTTGCTGATCGGGCAGCATCGGTGAGTGCGGACGATGGCATGAAGCTGGTCGATTGCCGCATCACCAATGCCGTGAAGTGCCTCCCGCCGCAGAACAAGCCCGAGACATCGGAAATTCGCGTCTGTAACCAGTTCCTGAAAGCAGAATTGGCCGGAACGCCGCGCCAGACGGCCATCCTGGCGCTTGGCGGTATCGCGCACAATGCAGTACTGATGGCCTCAGGATTGAGGCCCGGCGCGCATAAGTTTGGTCACGCGGCAAAACATCAATTGGCAAACGGCCACGTACTGTTCGATAGCTACCATTGCTCCCGCTACAATACCAATACACGGCGATTGACCGAAAGCGCGTTTCACGATGTGTTTACCGCAATTCGCGCGCACCTGAATTCGTAAAACTGTTCACGTTCCGAATCGCGTCATGAGCAACGCAGCCTTCGACCCCAAACCAATTCTCGCGCAGCTCCCGAATCTACCGGGTGTTTACCGCATGAAAAACGGGGCAGGGGAGGTGATCTACGTTGGCAAGGCGGGCGACCTGAGAAAACGGGTGTCGTCCTATTTTGTGAAGCAACATGCGAGCCCGCGCACCACACTGATGGTGTCACACATCGCGGCCATCGAGACCACGGTTACGCGCAGTGAATCAGAAGCGCTGTTGCTGGAAAATAATCTCATCAAGTCTTTCGCGCCGCGATACAACGTGTTGTTTCGTGACGACAAGAGTTATCCCTACATCATGGTTACCGGCCACGCGTTTCCGCAAATTCGTTTTTATCGCGGTGCACACGTCAAACCAAACAGGTACTTCGGCCCATTTCCTTCGGCGTGGGCGGTGCGTGAAACGCTGCATCACTTGCAAAAAGTTTTCAGGCTGCGTACATGCGACGACAGCGTTTACGGTCATCGCTCCCGGCCCTGTCTATTGCACCAGATTGGAAGGTGTTCGGCGCCGTGTGTGGGCTTGATCGATGCCGATAGTTACGAGCGCGATATCAAGAACGCCGAACTGTTTCTTCAGGGCAAGGAAAATGAAGTGCTGGTGCAACTCAATCAAAAAATGGAGGCGGCGTCAGCAGCGCTGCAATTTGAAGTAGCCGCAGGATTCCGGGATCAGGTTCGCACATTGCAACAGGTGCTGACCAAGCAATTTGTAGAGTCCGCGAGCGAACGCGATGTCGATGTCATCTCTGCGGTGGAAATCGCCGGCACCTGGTGCGTCAATCTGGTGATGATCCGGGGCGGACGACACCTCGGTGACAAGAGCCTCTTTCCGGTGAATGCTGCGGACGCAGATTTGCAAATCATCGTCGGCGCTTTTATCGATCAGCACTACAGCGCGCAAACACCACCGGCGCAAATCATTCTTGACGGCAAACTGGATATTGCCGAATGGCAGGAAACACTTTCCGAAATTGCCGGACGCAAAGTGGCAATTGTCACGAGGCCCAGTGGTGAAGGTAAGGTCTGGATGGCGATGGCATCCAAGAATGCGCGGTTCGCGATTGAACAAAGGCTTACCGAGAAAGCGTCGCAGGAAAAACGCTTGGCGCTGATGCAGGAGGCGTTGCAAATGGAAGGCTTGCAACGCGTCGAGTGTTTTGATATTTCCCACACCATGGGAGAAGCGACGGTTGCTTCTTGCGTGGTGTTTGATCGCGGTGCCATGCAGCCCTCGCAGTACCGTCTCTACAACATCACGGGCATTACGCCGGGCGATGATTACGCGGCGATGCGCGATGTTTTGCTGCGACGCTACAAAAAAATCGCCGAACAGCCGGACGACACAGCTGGAGATCCGGCGAGTGATACAGCGCCGCGGCTGAGACCGGATCTGGTACTTATTGACGGCGGCAAGGGCCAATTGGGAATCGCTGAAGAAGTGATGAACGAACTTGGCCTCAACGACATTCAACTCATTGGTGTCGCCAAGGGCGAAGAGCGAAAGCCAGGTTTGGAAACACTCATCTTTGGCAACACGCGCCGCGAGCTGCATTTACCAAAGGACAATGCGGGTTTTCACCTGATACAGCAAATCCGCGACGAGGCGCATCGGTTCGCCATCACCGGACACCGCGCGCGGCGCGCCAAGAAGCGCAATACCTCTCGGCTTGAAGACATCGCCGGCGTAGGGCCGAAGCGCCGCAAAGCACTGCTGGCGCAATTTGGTGGTTTGCAGGGCGTGACGGCAGCAAGTATCGACGACCTGGCAAATGTTGCCGGTATCAGTCGCGAAATGGCAGAAATCATCTACAACGAACTACGCGGATGAGCTAGTGTTGCGGCACTGGCCGGGCTAGAATATCACTGTGAAATTGAACTTACCCAACCTCCTCACTTGGTTGCGCATTGCCGCAATCCCGCTGTTCATCGCAGTGCTGTACGTTGACGATACCTGGCTCACACAGCATCAGGTGAATGTCATCGCCACGTCGATATTTGTGGCTGCGGCAATCACCGACTGGTTTGATGGCTACCTTGCCCGCAAGCTCAATCAGACATCCGCATTCGGTGCGTTCCTCGATCCTGTCGCTGACAAGCTCATGGTCGCAGCCGCACTGATCGTGCTCGTCGAGCTTCAGCGCACCGATGCGATCGTCGCGCTCATTATCATCGGCCGCGAAATCACCATCTCCGCGCTGCGTGAATGGATGGCGCAAATCGGGCAATCCAAGAATGTCGCGGTATCAATGCTCGGCAAAATTAAGACGGTTTCGCAGCTCGTGGCAATTCCATTTCTGCTCTACGACGGCGTACTGTTTGGCGTGATCGACTGTCGGCTGACAGGGCGAATCCTGATCTGGGTCGCGGCTGCGCTGACAATCTGGTCGATGTTTTACTACCTCAAAGCTGCGTTTTCATCGAGCAAGACTGGTTAGTTGATGCACGCCATGTAATATAAGAACACTTGATCAACGGAGAACGCCATACGACGCGCCTTCACGGGCAAAAAAAACTGGGAAGCCGCTCAGGTGCTGGAGTTTGCATGTAACAATTGCGGCAACCACGCAAGCGGATTTGTCGAATATTCAGTATTTAAAAGCGGACGCACACGCTAATCTTGAGATTGTCAGGTCACATCCGAGGCCAGCAATGGATGCACTTAAGAAATACTGGGCGTTCCTGAGTTATAGCCACCAAGATGCCAAAGTCTGTGAGTGGCTGCACCAGTCGCTGGAGAGTTTTCGCGTTCCCAGGCGACTGATCGGTCGCGACTCGCGCGAGGGGAAAATTGAAGCGCGCCTGTTCCCGGTTTTTCGTGATCGCGATGAGTTGCCGGGGTCTTCGGAGCTCGGCAAGAATCTGACTGAAGCGCTCGCCCAGTCGCGCTACCTGATCGCCATCTGTTCACCAGCAGCGGCGCGTTCGCGCTGGGTGAATGAAGAGATTCGCCAATTCAAAATGATGGGCGGTGAGGGCCGGATTCTGGCGCTCATTATCGACGGTGAGCCTAATGCCACCGACAAGCCCAACAGTGGACTCCTGGAATGTTTTCCTGAGGCGCTCAAATACCGCGTCGATGCGTCCGGCAATCTCACCAGCCAGCGCGTCGAGCCGATCGCAGCTGATATCCGCCGGGGTCGCGAATCGAAATCCACTGCGCTTCTGAGGCTCATCGCGGGGTTGCTAGGCGTGCCGTTCGACGAACTTCGTCAGCGCGACCGCGAGCGTGCGCGGCGCACCATGGCGATTCGCGCCGTCGTTGGCGTCACGCTCGCTGCAATGCTCGCAGGTGGGTTGTTCTGGCGCTATCGGCAGGACCGCATGGAACGACTGGAGGAACTCGGTCGCGAGGCGCTGATGCAGAGCCAGCCAACCCACGCGGCAGTATTTTTGGCTGAAACCTACCGTATGGGCAATGACAGCCGCGACGTGCATATCATGCTCGACCAAGCCATGCGCAGCGTTGATATGTTGAGCGCTGTTCACATCGAGCATCCCGATGGCATCATCAATGCCGCCTTCAGTGGCGGCGGCACCCGTCTCATTGCCACCAGCGCAAAGGGCAATGTATCGATCTGGCGTGCCGACAACGGCAGGAATCTCGTGTCGCTCGCTAAAGCAGGTTCAGTCGAGCCTGTACAGCTTGCGCGCTTTATCAATGATGGGCGCGAAGTCGCGTTGTTTCAGGCGGATGGCCGTGTCGCCGTCGTCAAGGCGAGCGATGCTGCGCCACTGCGCGAAGCGAACGCGCCTGGTGGTGCGCGCTTGTCTGTCGATACGCGACAATTGACATCTGGTGACCAGTTGCTTTACACCGATCGGCGCGGACACACGCTGGTCTATGACGCGGCACGTGGCGAAGTGGTGCGCGAATTGGGCGAGCCTTGCGCGCTGGCTGCGCTGACAGCCCAAAGCATCATCTGTACAAAGGCATCACAAAGAACGCTGGCGGGCTCGGCAAATGTATATGCGCTAAAACATAACACGTTAAAAGACAGTGTCGGCCCCAGGACGTTCACCTTTCCCGCTGGTGTTGTCGCAGTTTCAGCATTGCATAACGCCAATCGCGCCGTCTTCGCACTGTCCTCCGGGTCGTGGCAATTCGCGGACACGGATAGCGGCAAGCTGCTAGCCGGGGCAACGCATCCAGGTGGTATTGAAACCGTGCAATCGTCTGCCGACGGCACCATCATCGCGACCGGTGGCACCACCGGGAGTGTGTTGCTTTGGGCCAGTGCGACCGGGCAGTTGGTCACACAAATGCAGGCGCACGTCGGCCGTGTGCGGGCTTTGCACTTCCTCGCTGGTGATCGACGCCTCGCCAGTGTCGGCGAGGATGGTACCTTGAAAATATGGGATACCGCGAGTGGTGCCATGCTGAGTGTGAATCAGACGGGCAGCGGCGTATCGCCCGGCACCGCGATGTCGCCCGATGGCACAAGATTGGCGACATGGGCTACCGTTGGGCTGCTGGCCAAAGAAAACATGTCACGGGCGACATTGAAAGTCTGGGATCTCGCTGCTGCGGGGCCTGCCGCAAACATTGCCGATGCAAAGGATCTGCGCGAGCGGTTGTTCGCTGATCGAAAGGCCGTACCAGCCGCACAGTCTGATCTTCGCTGTGGGGGCAAATTGCGCCGACAAGTTAACGCGGACAACAGTCTCAGCGTCATCGACGCCGCGACTGGTGCTGTGATTGCCAATCTGCTAGCTGGACTCGATACAGCAGACGCAAAACTGGATTGTGATACCGCCTTACAGTGGTATTTAACCGGGGGAAAATCCGGTGCAGCGATTCTTTGGAACGCGACCAATGCGAAACCTGTTGCGCGCTTTGCCGGACACGTTCGCGCGCTCGAGGATGTCGCCTTTCTGCCGGTCGTCGGGGAAGTCATGACGTTTGGCGGTGACGGTACCGCAGCGAAATGGACGTTCGAAGTAGAGACACGTAACCCGGGCGTCATCAGCCGCCGAATCGCGTGCCGCGTTCCTTTGCGACTTGAAGGCTACTTGTTGCGCCCGAATGCGGATGCAGAAGTTGCCTGCTCTCGCCGGTAGTTGCAATGACAAGCCCTTGTTGCGCGGCCAGAAAGAAACAGGAAATGTCGACTAATCCGTTTTTTTCAGGATGCACAGTTTCTAGAATGACGTTACTTTGAATGGGGGAACGTCATGAAAATTGCACTGAAGATATTCAAATGGATCGTCGGCAGTTTGCTTGGATTCATCATCATCGTTGGCCTTTGCTGGTGGATTATTCCCGATGACGAACTCAATCCGGAAGCCGAAAAATTCGTTGCACAAACGGCAGTACCACCGGCTGAAAAAAACGCTTACTTCATGATCTGGGGCCTGATGGCTTCGCCTGAACTCGATCCGCACAAGGTGGGCCAGCAAATCGTTGTCGCGCATGATCGAATCATCGCGGCGGAAAAGGATCTTTCCAGATTCAAGGTCGAATCCTTCTATGGCGACAATCCGCTCAAGTTTCCAAAGGACAGCAAACGACTCTGCGATGCGGAGAAGGAAAAGTGCCTGCTGGTCTATCAGGCAAAACGCGCCGAAATAGAAGCGCAGTCGGAGGATAAGAAAATTTATCTTGCCCGCTATCGCAAGATCCGCGATTACGAGGACTTCGGGGCGGCGATGTCACAACAGAACTACCATTCACCAACACCGAATTGGAACCCAATATTGCGTATGAGCGATTTGGTCGATGGGGCCATCGCCCAGCGCGTAGCGGTCAAGAGCAGCCGCCAGGCGGCACTGGAAGAACTTGCCGGGGAAATAAATTCATGGCGGCGCTTGCTGCAAAGCAACGATTGGCTGATCACGCAGATGATTTCGGTCGTGACACTGCACCGAAAATACCAATTGGCTAGCGAGATCATGAACGCCTATCCCGAGGTGGTTTCCGCCTACCCTGCGGTCATTGGGAAAATTACCGCGCCACTCCTGCCAAGCGAAACAAATATCTTGAAATCAATGAGGGCGGAAGCGCGCAGCTCGCTCGCGTTCTATCAGGATTTGCATCGGCAAGGACACTTCCTCGCGGACACCGCATTTGTAGGCATGCCAGGCCTGCCGCTGCGGGCCGCCTTACAGGCGGGTGGATATCGGCCCAACGCCTCGATAAACCAGTCCTACGTTGCATTCAAAGTGGCGGACGATATTCTCTCAAAGTCGCCCAAAGAGATGATAGACGGACGTAAAACAATGCTTGAGGAGCAGGGTAAAGTGAACGCACTTTCATTCAGTGCGATATTTTTCAATCCTGTGGGACGTATTACCAACAACGTTGCGTATCCCAACTACATCAATTACGCTTTTCGCATCGACGACCTTGTCGGCCTTTCCCGGCTTGTTGAATTGCAGCGACGCATCATCGAGAGCAATGTCGCGCTCGATAAGGTCGGCGAGGCGCTCGCGAACGCGGGCCCCGGCCTGATGGATCCTTACACCGAGAAGCCCATGCAGTGGGATGCCGCAACAAAACGCGTCTCGTTTGTATTGCAGGGCAAGCGCTTTGCCAACTTTGGCTACGTGACGCTGGACCATTTTAATTAGCCAACAAACGGACGACGCTGTTGCCATCGGACACCACATTCACTGACGATATTCGCGAAGTCCGCGACCTGCTCGCCACGTCGCAGAATCTCGCGGCAGTCGAGTACGCGCACGCGGCATTGCGCGGCGTCGATATCCTTAGCGGCGATACGATCCAGCTTGGCTATCTCTACGCCTTGGCGAGCGCACGCTCTGGCGCGCCCGATACGGCGGGGCGCATGATCGAGCATCTGCGCGCAGCAGTGCCGGCAGACCCTGCATTAGCGGCTGATATTGAGAGTCTTGCAGGCCGGGTTGCGAAGGATGCATTTGTCGATAGTGGCAGCGATGCAGCGTTGAACAGGGCGATCAACGCCTACCAACGCGCCGACCAGCTCCATTCCAGTGTTCACGCTCGCGTAAACGCAGCGTCAATGCTGATGCTCGCAGGCCGCGACGCGGAAGCAGAAATGCTCGCGCGGCGGGTATCGGAACAACTTGCGCGTGCCGCTGACAGTGATAGCCATTGGGAGGAGGCGACACGTGGCGAGGCGGCTTTGCTTTTGGATCGCCTTGCTGAATCGCGCCGACACTACCGCGCCGCCAATCGTCGCGCTGGCCGCCGCTTTGGCGACATCGCCAGCATGCGTCGACAACTGCAAATGCTAACAAAGGTGTTGCCCGACGCAATCTCGGCGCTCGTTGAAATTCCAGGGCCACATGTAATCGCGTTCTCGGGCCACATGATCGATTTGCCGGGCCGCGCCACCGCACGCTTTCCTGCCAGTATCGAAAGTGCGGTAAAAACGGCCATCGACCGCACCGTGCGTGCGTCCATCCCGGTGATAGGCTATACACAAGCAGCTTGCGGTAGCGACATTCTTTTTTGCGAGGCGATGATTGCATATGAGCAGGAGATCAATATTGTGCTGCCATTCGCGCGCGACGACTACATTGAGCAAAGCGTTGCGCGCGGTGGCAGCCTCTGGCTGGCTCGCTTTGAGCGTGTGATGGCTGCGGCCACGTCGGTCACCTACGCGACCAATGAGCGCTATCTTGGCGACGATACGCTGTTTGAACACGCCTCCAATCTCATCCAGGGCATGGCCTTTCTACGCGCCAAAGAACTCGCCGTCGATCCACACATGCTAATTGTTTCCGACTGTTCACAAGCTGGTGCCATTGGCGGTACGCTCGCTACGCTTGCGACCTGGGCGTCGCAGGCGAATTCGCACGTCGTTATAGATCTGGCCGTGATCCGTGCGACCGCAACGATAGACAACCCGGCAATTTGCACAGCCGATATTCCGATCATACAAGCCAGCGCGACCCCAGCCGGCCGCACGATCAAATCATTGCTGTTTGCCGATGTGAAGGGCTTCAGCCGATTGCCTGAAGAATATTTCCCGATATTTTTCACCACCTTTCTCGGGTTGGTGCCGAAAACTCTGCGCGAAATCGGCGTCATGCCGCTCGAACTCAGTTCGCGCGGTGACGGGCTTTATGCCGTGTTCGCAACGCCTGAAGAAGCGGCACTTTTCGCGATCACCCTGTCCAATGCGGTAGGCGCTCTCGATTGGCTCGCCATGGGATTACCTGTCGATACGCACGTGCGTATTGCACTGCACGCTGGGCCGGTGTTCGCCGCTGTCGATCCCGTAACCGACAAGCTCGCGCACTATGGCACACACGTCACACGCGCGGCACGCATCGAGCCTATCGTCGTGCCGGGACAAGTACTCGTCACTGAGCCTTTTGCGGCAGTACTTGCCTCGCGTCCTGCGGGGGATTTTAGTTGCGATCTCGTCGGCACCGAGCCACTGGCAAAAGGGTATGGTGCGGCGCGTCTTTATCGACTGCGAAGGAAATAGCCGCACCGGTAAACATCAGTTTTATAATCGGGCGACAACATTACAAAACGCGCCCCATGCCAGAGCCCACCCCCGTCCACTTCGCCGCGATTCGCGAATCGTTATTGCGTGCCGTTGCCGAGCAAGGTCGCATCATCACCTTCGCCAAAGACCATGTGATCATTCGCGAAGGCGAGCGCGGCGACACTATGTTCGTCATTCTCTCTGGTCGCGTGAAAGTTTTTTCCAGCAACCGCGAAGGCCGGGAAGTCATTCTCGACACACACGGCCCGGGTGAGACCATAGGCGAAATGGCACTGGACGAAGGGCTGCGTTCGGCGTCTGTCTTGACGCTCGAACTGACCACTTGTTCGCTAATTACGCGAGACATGATGCGCCGCTATGTCGCTGCCAATCCCGATTTTGCGCTGCAATTGATTGCCAAACTGATTCGACGTACACGCATTGCGGTTGACAACGTAAAGCGTCTCGCCTTGCTCGATGTCTACGGAAGACTCGCCGTGGTGCTCACCAGTCTGACACCCGGGCAATGCGGTATCGGTGTACTCACCGAACGCATGACGCAACAGGAGCTCTCTGAGCGCGTCGGCGCATCGCGTGACATGGTGAGCAGAATTCTGCACGATCTGGCCGAGGGCGGGTACGTGGCGATCCGGTCGCGGCGAATTGAGGTGCTGAAGCGAATTCCGCCAACGTAAGCTAAAGTGAATAACTAGCATTGGCGCGGTTCTACAGGCTATTCCTGTCTGAGACCTGCGCCAGTACTTGAGTTACGCTATCACGTTACCAACTGCCTCTCATCCGCCATAGTGCCGCTGCAACATCTCATCAAACTCCACAATCGGCAGCGCGCGACTGAACAGGTACCCTTGGTATGAGCCACAGCCTTGTTCAGCCAACAAGGCGCGCTGTGCTTCGGTTTCAACGCCTTCGGCGATGACCTCCAGATCCA
>JANYFH010000040.1 GCA_025362705.1 Betaproteobacteria bacterium | reverse complement strand
CGAGCGCAAGGATAGTCGGGTAATCAAGGTGGTCGTAGTGATCGTGCGAAATGACGACGAGATCAATCGGCGGCATCGCGGCAAGACTCACAGGCACCGGCTGGAATCGCTTCGGCCCAGCGAGCCGCGAAGGTGACGCACGCAGCCCCCAGACCGGATCGGTGAGCACGCGATATCCATCGATCTCGATCAGCACGGTGGAATGGCCGAGCCAGGTGGCGCGCAGCCCGCTCTTGGGTTTCTTCGTCCAGGCATCGAGCGGATTAAATGAGGGCAGCGGTCCGCGCGGCACACGGCGCTCGCCACCGCAGAGAAAATCGGTGATAGATGGCATCGACACGTTGGGATCGCGCAAACCCGCGATGATCGGATGCGCATTGCGGAACCGTTCGCCCGCCCAAAGCGGTGACGCCTTGATTCGTTCGAGCCGTGCGCCGTTTGGTTTCTTGCCTAGTGATTTCATGTTGGATAATCGGTGGATACTGTTGCTTCAACTTTACAGCATCAAAGTCGATGCCATTCTCAATAATTCGTCATTCCAGCCTCCGCCGGGACGACGGCGTTTTTGAGCTTAACCAATTGCCACGAGAGCCCCTTTAATTCCATGAACCAACGCAGCCACTTCATTGATCACCTCCGCGTCCTCCTGACAGGGCTGGTCATCGCTCACCACACTGCGATCACTTACGGTGCCAGCGGCGGCTGGTTCTTCCATGAAAATGTCGCACCGGGCAGCATATCGAGCCAATTGCTCACGATGTTTTGCGCCGTGAACCAGGCTTATTTCATGGGCATGTTTTTTCTCATTGCCGGCTACTACACACCGGCTTCGTTCGCGCGCAAAGGCGCCGCAAAATTCTTTGCTGATCGCCTCATTCGCCTCGGAATACCATTGCTCGTATTCGGCTTCGTACTCGGCCCGATGACAGCCGCCATCGCAGACATCCCCGCAGGCAAAGACTTCTGGGATGTGTGGAGCTATCTTATGCTGCGCTTGAGATTCATCCCCGGCCCGTTATGGTTCGCACAAGCGTTGCTCATGTTTGCAGCAGGCTACGCGATCTGGGCACTGGCATTCAAGCGCACCAGCGACAACACATCGCGCCCGATACCCGCCGCGCGCTGGTGGCTGCTCGCTGCGTTGATGGTCGGGCTGGTGGCGCTGCTGTTACGCCAATGGGTGCCGGTGGGCAAGGAATTCTGGGGCTTGCAGATCGGTTATTTCTCGTCATACATTTTTCTATTCGCGCTCGGCTGCGTGGCATCGGGCCCGCGCTGGCTGGAGCGCATCACGCGCGCCGAGGCCAGGCCGTGGATGATCGTGAGCGTGGTCGCGATCCCGATGTTGCCGGTCGCACTAAAGCTGGCCGGTGGCGCGGCCAATTTCGCGACCGGCTGGTCGTTCGCTGCCATCAGCTACGCGCTCTGGGAGCCATTCGTCGCGTGGGGAATCATCGCCGGATTGTTGTGGATCGCTCGCAAGCGATGCAACCAGAATCACCCGTTTGGGCAGGCGCTGGGAGAGCGTGCATACGGCGCATACATCGTTCACCCGCCTATCATTGTGGGGATCGCGGTAGCGCTGCATGGCTGGGAAGCGCCGCCGATGGTGAAGTTTGTTGCGGTGGCGGCGTGCGGAATTGTGGGGTCGTTTGCGGTGGCGGGATTGTTGTTGAGGATCCCGGGGGCGAGGCGGGTGCTATAGCTGTGGCCGTGAAACAAAAGGCGTAGCGCAGCCAAAGGCAGAAGACGCGCTCATTCTGGATGCCCTCAGAAAGGCATCAGCAGAAGCCAAGCGGAGGGCAACGACCGACGGTGTACCTTTCATCGGCGGCAAAAAGAAAACGTGGTCTGTGCCTAAGTAGCTCCTGCCGGTCCTGGTTTACCTTCCCCAATGGTCATGCGGACGCAAGCACCGTCAGCGCTTCCGCTCCGCCGGCCAATACGCGTACGCGGGAGTACCCGGCTTTGATCAGTCGCTCTGCCAGCAAGGCGGCACTGGCCTCGTTCGGGCAAGTACAGAAGGTGATGATCGTTCTTTCCCTCGCATCATGAGGCAGCTGCCCCATGGGATCGCCATGTTCGATGACAATCGAGCCGGGCAACGACCGCGGGTCTTCCGATCGTGCGAGGTCCGATCGCGCGTCCAGCACCACGAGTCCGGGCTCGCTGATCAGCAACGCGAGCATCTCCTTCGGCGTGATACGCACCGCCTGAAAGAGCCGCGTGAGGCGCACGCGTCGATATAGCTTGTACGCGATATAAAGCGCAAACAATCCCGCAATCACCACCAGCGACCAACCACCGATGACGCTCATCGCGGCGAGAGCGCCACTCACCTCGCGGTTGAAGATCATTCCCGCGCCGATATATGCGCCACACCAGATCAGGCAACCGAGCGAATCGTAGAGAAAGAATCGGCGGTAGGAGAGGCCCATCGCGGCCGCAGTGGGAATCGCCATGGCCGAGACGCCGGGGATGAATTTCGCCACCAGCAGCACGGTCGCGCCGTATCGGCCGATGAGGTCATCTGTCTTGCGAACACAGGTATCGGGCGAAAGCGACAGCCGGCAGATTCCGGCAAGCAGACGCCGGCCATGACGCCGGCCCAAAAGAAACCACATATGGTCCGCGATCAGACATGACAGCAGCGCCACCAGCAGCACCAGCTCGGGCCGCATTATTTCGCTTGCGGCGAGCGCGCCCGCGGCCACCAGAATCGGTGCAGACGGCAATGGAATGCCACCTTGCTCCAGGAGCACGGATCCGAAAACCAGCGCCAGCCCCCAGCGAGCTAACAAATCCAGCAGATCCATCGAAACTCCTTTTGTAAATTCACTGAGCTGAAGGACTCGATGTTAGTTTAAAACTCAGGCGAGACGCGCCAACGTGTTCGATGCCCGGCGGTTGTCGATACTGAACGCGCCAGCGCCGAAGGCCGCGACTTGCAGCAGCCCGCCCGCCATCGCGAAATTCTTGAGCAGGTGGATCATCTGGTTCTGGTCGCCGAGCGCATGGTGGAAGACCAAGCCGGTGATGATCGAGAATGCGGCGAGCAGGAGCGCCGTCGTGCGCGTGTTGTAACCCAGTATCAGCTGCAGACCACCGCCGACTTCCACGGCGATTGCCAACACATAGCCCAAGGTCGGGAACGGTAGTCCCATCGCATCTATGTAGCCGATGGTCATTTCAGGCGCCATGAGCTTGCCGATGCCGCTGATGAGAAAGATCGCGGCCATCAATATGCGGCCGATGACGGGGAGAGTCGAGTTGCTGTCAATTGCGTTTTTCATGATTGCTCCTTAAGTAAAAAATGATTGGGAAAATTACGGCTGCGGTGTTTCGAAATGCTGCTTGCGGATGCGCTCGATGCCCGCCTCGCCGCGAACAAGCGCGTCGCGGCTGGTATGCACCGAGTAATAGCCGAGCACGAGGTCGTGCGGATGCTTGACAGCTGAGCCGAGGACGAACTCGGCATCGCCGTCCGCGACAAAATCGAGCGCCCCATCGGATTCCTCGAACACGGCGATTTCGTTCTCCAGCACCTTGTCTGCAATGTGCAACCTGCCGATCGTCGGCGACACCCAACCGACGGTATGACCAGCTGGTGGCTGATAGCGCCAGTGCTCGCCGCTTTTCAGGCTGACGTGGAGATAGTTGATCGATGCGCGGGTGCGGATAGCGCTTGTGGCCTTGCCATAGCGGCCGAGGATCACGCGCGCAGATCCTTCCGATTGCACTTGCTCGGGAGACAGGTACTGGCTATACGCGGGGCTGTGTTCATCTTCAGGCGGCAACGCCACCCACAGTTGGAAGCCGCGCACGTTTTGATCGCCAACGGCACGGCCGCCATGCCAGACACCTCCGCCGGCATTCATCCATTCGACCCCGCCGGTCGGCAGAACGCCGCTCTTGCCGGTCGTGTCCACGTACTCGATCTGGCCGGAAATGACGACCGTTAATGTGGCGAGGCCGGAATGCGGATGTATGCCGGTGATGGGGCCGCCCGTCGACGCCATGGTTGGCGCGATGTCGAAATCGTCGAGAAAGACGAAAGGCTTGATGCGTTCTCCCAATCCGGACGGACTCATCAGGCGGGTAATTCCGCCCTGGTGATGGCCGCGGGAACGGGCAACGATCTTGCGCGGGGCGCGTTCTTCTGTCTTTGCTTCTGGTTTTGTTGCTTTGCTTGCAACCGGGCTTGCCAACAACAGTGCGTTCATTTTCAATCTCCTGAATCAGTTTGTTTTCGGGTTGGGTCGCGATACTTTGCGATTGCATGACGAACATAGGAACTGGACATGTATCGTGCATGCCCGGGGTCAGCGTGAGCATTTTTTCCGACACGAAATAATGGTTACGCCAGCCCCGACATTACATTCGACCCCGACAATTTCATTGGTTTGCCGAGCCGCCAAGCTCAGGCAACTTGCTGCGCCGGCGCCATCGACTTCACCGCAGGCGAAATGACTTCCCTGGCGAACGTCTCGATATCCCGCGGCGTTTGCCCGGTCAGCGACGCTACCGCGTCGGTCACGAAATCGCCGAAGCCCTTGGCGTAAGCACGGGAGTAATCGATGATGATCTGTACCGTCCAATCGTCCAGGCCGAAGGCGCGCACCGCCTCACCCGCCGCTTCCGGGGGCACCGCCACGTAGGTCACATTGCGTCCCAGCGTCTTGCCGATCGCTGTTGCTATCTCGCTGTGACCGATGCTCCTGGGACCGGAAAGCTCCAGCGCTGATCCGTCGAACTTATCGGTCAGCACCGCAGCGGCCAATGCATCGCCGACATCACGTGTATCGATGAGGGCGACTGCGCCGTCACCCATGCCGGCATAGAGTTTTCCTTCACCAACGATCGAGCCCATGCTGCCGAGCAGGTTCTGCATGAAGTAGCTCGGGCGCAGAAACACATAGCGCATACCCGATTCGCGAATGGCGCGTTCCGTGATCCCGTGCTGGCGCGTGTTGTCGGTCGGGCCATCTTCGGCCGCCTTGATCGCCGACAGCCGGACGATTTTCTCCACGCCGGCTTGTTTGGCGATCACGATCACCTTGCCGGCCAGTGCTGCGGCGTGTGCGCTCGACGGCGTGATGAGGGCGAGCGTCTTCACACCGACCATCGCGCGGCTGACGGCTGCGGCGTCATCCAGATCGCCTTCAACGAGTTCGCCGCCCAGATCGGCGATCCATTGGGCCTTGGCCGGGTTCCTGACCAGTGCGCGGACTTTCAGGCCCTTGTTTGAAAGGAGGGACTTCAATGCCTGGCTGCCGACGTTGCCGGTGCCGCCTGTGACCAATACATCGATTTTGCTCATGTTGAAACTCCTGTAAGAAATGGTGTGGATGGAACGAGCGCTCAATATGCGCCCCAACCATTACGCTGTGTAGTGCTAAAATGAATCAAACACTTGTACATAATTTGCAAATATGCAAACATCCAAATTCACCGATCTGAATAACATCCGGTATCTGCTGGAGGTGGCCGATAGCGGTAGCTTTTCCGCGGCAGCGCGCTTGTTCGGCGTGCCGCCCTCGCTGGTCAGCCGAAGGATCGCCCGTCTTGAAGAGGAAGTCGGCGCGCGTCTCTTTCAGCGGACCACGCGTTCGCTGACATTGACCGAGGCGGGGCAGGCCTTCCTGAACCATGCGCGGGTCGGTATGCAATCGATCGCGCTCGCGCACGAGTTGTTAGGCGATTCGGCGGGCGTGCTGAGTGGGCGCGTTCGATTGAGTGCACCCGTCGGCACCGCCGATGCGCTCTGGGCCGCCATTTCGAAATTCCTGGCGTTGCATCCCGGCGTCCGCGTAGAGATGGAGTTCGCGGACCGCTACGTCGATCTTGTCGAAGAGCGGTTCGACCTGGCGCTACGCGCGGCGCCCGAGAACCGGGCCGACAAGCTCATCGGCAGGCGACTTCTGGACGCCCCCAGGTGCCTGTTCGCGAGCCCCGGCTATCTGAAGGCGCAAGGGACACCGCGTACCGTGAGTGATCTCAAAAACCATACTTGCGTCATTCTCGGCTCGCGTGCCGATCGAGTCACATGGCAACTCCACATCGGCAAGCGGATTCAGAACGTGATCGTTCATGGGTGTGTCGCGGTGAACGAGGCGAGGCTCGCGGCTGAGTGCACTGCTGATGGCTTCGGCATCGGCTTCCTGCCGTTGGCGATCTGCATGAAGTACGTGAACGCGGGAAGGTTGAAGCACATTTTGCCGAGAGCGAGCGCAGGCAAGGTCGGACTTTGGCTTGTTTATCCGGACCGGCATTTGCCGGCTGCCAGCCGTGCGCTCGCTGAGTTTCTTGTGAAAGAACTGCCGGCGAGTTTCGCAGGACTGAATGTGGTGTCCGACCCGATTCACCGGTGATGAAATTCACGAACAAAAGGGGCTCGATTTGTTCTTGAGCCTCAATGTCTTTGGAAATTAACTCGAGCCCCTTTGATTCCCCGAAATAAGAAAGCAATTGGCTTAGCAATATTGTATTTCTATCAAAGGCGATATCCCGATACGTGACCCGAAAATTTTACAAACCCTAGCATCGGCGCGCTTCACAGGGAGATATTGGGCCTGAAAGCCTCGCCAATGCTAGAGTTTATCCATATCCAGTATTCTCCGCCTTCTGTCTCCGCACTTAGCAGATCGATTGCCTTTTGTTAATGTCACCCCTAGACTGGTGCCTCGTCGCAATCAAGGGAGTCGGCAATGGCAAAAGAACAAAACACCATTTTGCATCGCTGGTTTGAAGAGGTGTGGAATAACGGCCGCGCCGAACTCATCGACGAAATGATCGCGCCCAACGCCATCGCCCACGGTCTCGAAGATCCAAACGGCAATGAAGTTCGTGGGCCGGAAGAATTCAAGAAATTCCATCACAGCTTTCGCAGCGCGTTTCCGGATATTCACATCAGTGTCGAAGAAATGGTTTCAGAAGGTGACTTGGTCGTCGGCTATTGCAAAATCAAGGCAACGCATACGGGTGCGGGCTTTGGTATGGAGTCTTCCGGCAAGCCTGTCGCGTTTGAAGGAATGCTGATGTTTCGGGTGCGGGATGGGAAGGTGGTAGAGGCTTGGAACAGTTTTGATTTTTTGAAGATGTTTCAGCAGATGGGGGTGGTGAAGTTGGCGGGTGGGTGAAAAATATTGCGCGTGTGGCCCCTTCGATTACGCAACCAATGACTAATTACGACTTCACAAATATCCTATCGCCAATAGACTTTGAGATTCTCTCGAAAGATCTTCTGGAAGCGGATCTCGACATTCGCTTGGAAAACTTTCGAGATGGGCGCGATAAAGGAATCGATCTCCGTTATGCACCGGCGAAAAATTCGGCGCGGAAGCCTTCCGGGAGCAAGGCGAAATGGATTAACTCAGACCAGCCTGAGTTGATTGTTCAGTGCAAGCGATATGCAACTTTTTCCAGCCTGAAGTCGGCGCTAAAAAACGTTGAACTCGAAAAAATTGCGAAGTTGAATCCAAAGCGCTACATCCTTACTACTTCTGCGTCATTAGGACCGCAACAGTCAGACGATTTGAAATCACCTTTATGTCCCTTCATTCAATCCACTGGTGACATTTACGGCAGAGAACGACTGAACAGTATCCTTGAGCGAAATCGTGAAATTGAAAGACGTCATTTGAAGCTGTGGGTACGAAAGCCTGCGGCAGGTTTGATTCACCATACTGACCGTGGGCCGCAATACCGGTCTGGTGCTTACCTAGACCTCTTGGCGAAGAACGGCATTCAGATGAGCATGAACGGCCGCAAGGTGCCGCAAGACAATGCGGTGGCGGAGAGCTTCTTCTCAACCTTGAAGAACGAACTGATCCACTACGTTGATCTGAACACCCGCAGCCAAGCGATTGCGCTGATCACTGACTACATCGAACAGTTCTACAATCGCAGGCGTATTCATCAATCGCTCGGCTATTGCACCCCCGAGCAATTTGAAAAGCAGTACCGTGGTGCTTAATTGAGTTGTCCACCAACGCCGGGCTGCCTCATGCTCGATTTGTTCTACGCTCCGCCGTTTCTGAAAATCAATTCGAGCCTCACCCCTTTGAATTGCTCGTTTCGTTCGGGTCGCCCACGCGCCGCTAATGCTTTCCTGTCCCGGTCATGAAACACCTGTGTCGTGCGCCAAGCCGTTCGCACAAGCACCTTCTGTGCCTGACACACATCGCAACCATACGGAATGTAACGCACAGAAATGGAACTCAGGTTTTGTCGGGCGGTCGTAACCCCGTGGCGCCAGTCGATGGCGGGAAGCACAGCGATAGGCAAATCTTCGGCTGCGTTTCTTTCTGCCGTCATGCGTCCGGGCAAGCGAGCACGTTCGGCGCACGAAGACAACGTCGCGATTGGAATCGACTCAACTTACTTGGAGTCAGGCTCATGCTTAAGCGCGAAATAAAGATCGTCAATCGACTTGGCCTGCATGCGCGTGCCTCGGCGAAAATTGTTCAGCTCGCATCGCGATTCACAAGCAACGTGGCGCTGGTCTTTAACGGCCGCCGGGCAAACGCCCGAAGCATCATTGCGGTCATGTTACTTTCGGCCAGCATGGATGCGACCATTTACGTTGAAGCCAACGGATCCGACGAGGCAGACGCAGTATCTGCCATCGCGCAATTGATCAACGACCGTTTCGGCGAAGGGAACTGAGGAAAATCAAAGGTACCAGGCTAATTGTTTTCAACACATTTCATGCCGGCACCTTGGATTTTTCGTCAACCATTCCCTCTCGAAAACTCGACGGAAAGAAACGCCGGCGCATTTTCATGAACGGTGACTCGACAAAGTAGAAAAACGCCGCCGCCACCAGCAGGCAACAGACCGTCACCGCGCCAAGCACCGCCCACTTCGGCGTATCCAGCGCCTGCAATTGCGTCCCGACGATATGGCCGATGGCCTTGTGCGACAGGTACAGGGAATACGACCACAGGGCGATGTGATGGGCGCCGGGGATACGCAGGCGGCTCAACCACGATGAATCGCAAAGTGCCGCCAGCACCAGCATCGCAAACGCCATCGCCATCAGCGAGTAGCCGAAAGCCGTCATGAAAAACCCGTAACCCGCGCCGTCAATGTAGAAATAGTGATCGAGCAGAAAAAACATCAGGCCGACCGCCGCCAGGCCCAGCACCAGCAGCGGATTCCCATAGCGCGTCAGGCGCTTCCACACATCGGGATGAAAATTTCTCAGCATGGCGATGGCGACGCCTGGCAGCAGTTCATCGAAGCGGCACAGCGAGGCGTAGTAGATGTTTGGGTAATAGGCGCGCGTCAAAACGCTGTCGCCGCTGCCATAGGACAGCCATAGGCAGATTCTTGCGCCCACACCAAGTGCGAGCAGTGCTGCCAGCAATATCCAGCCGGCCTTGCGGGTGGCGCGAATGAAAAGCCCGGCGAGCAGGAGCAGTGGCAGCAGTAAATAAAACTGTTCCTCGACGCAGAGCGACCAGGCATGCGAGAACGCGGTGCCCGGTTGCAGCTGCCAGTTTTGCGTGAAGGTCAGAAATCGCCACAGCTCAGGCGGGGTGCGCCCGCCCATCACCGTCGGGAAAAGAAAATAGGCGGCCAGCACGACCCAGAATGCGGGCAACGTCCGCAATGCACGGCGCCCGTAAAACGCGATTGGCGAAACTTGTTCGCCGGCCACGATGCCGGCGAACAGCTGGTTGGCAATCAGGTAGCCGCTGAGAACGAAGAACAGATCCACGCCGACCCCACCCAGCCGGCTTGCCCAGCCGAAGGTCTCCTCATGGCTGACAAAGACCATGTAGTGGTTCATGAAGACGAGTGCGATGGCCAGGGCACGAAGCGTGTCGAGCCCGTTCAATCGCGATGTGGGTGCGTTCATTATTCCAAAAAGCGCCTTGGGAATTTGCAGCTTCCGGAATTGTTGCTGACAAATGTGCGCGAAAAATGGCGATATGCAAAAAAAGCAATTCTAGGGTGTCAAGTTCGCACTATTTGCCACCCCGTAATCACCACGACTCCCGCACATACCCCGCTTCCCGCTGGCTGCGAATCGCGAGCACGAAAACGGTGTCGATCACGGCCACATAGCGGTACAGGGCGATGTAGCCATGCGTGCGGCGACCGATCACGAGCTCATTCATTTCGCTAGACGCGGGTCGACCGATCAACGGATTATGTTCAAGGACGCTGATCGCCTGGATAATTTCGCCGATGCGAGCGACGCGGTCGTCGACTTCGTATTGGGCAAGGTGGTCGAGGATGCGCTCAAAGTCCTCTGCGACTTCCAGGGCAAGCTCGATTCGCGACACAGGCAGCTAGCGCGCCAACTTCTTTGCGGCGGGGCGGCTTACTTTTTTGCCGGCAACCTTGTCTTTCAGGTAGCGCTGCATGTCCGCCCAGGGGATCGTCCGGCCGGATGCGACGATGGCTGAGTAACGCGACTCGGCGACGCTTAGAAAATTGTTCCGCTGCTCCATTAGCTCGGCTTTCTCGGCAATGGCCTCGAGAATGAAATTGTGCGAGGTAGTTCCCGCGCGCTTGGCGGCGCGCGCAACTTTTTCCTTCAGGTCATCGGGGAGTCGAATCGTGGTGGTGGACATGGCGCGCTCCTGAGTGTTGGCTCTACTGTAGCACATTGGTGCTACACACGTCGGTGAAAGGTCACAGGCTCGCATTTACCAGCGAAAACAGATGTAGACCAAGCATTCGCGCGCCGTTTCAGGAAAAAGTGCTCCGCATTCCTCGCCAATCCTTGAGTTTGTGGATAAAAGTACCGAGCAGTCCCTTATTGGTCTTAGAGTTTGTGGGCTTCAAAACCCCACATGAAGTATTCTTCGCTTGATCAACCGTTTCGCTTTAAAGTTGAATTCGCTTCACAGACCGTTATTGTTGCGCCGTATTACGCAAATAATCAGGAGAAGGAAACCCCGTGAAATTCATTCTCAATTTGATAGCGATTGCATCAGGCGCCGTCACACTGGTTAGCTGCGCCGGCAATTTAGCTGATACAAAAATTCAGCCAGAAGCAAAGATGAGACGCATTGGATTTGTTGCAGGTGCCGGCGGATTCGAAAAAATGGCCATTACCAACAGGACGTTCTTTGATGCCCTTGGCGAATCCGGCTACGTTCACGGGAAAACGATGGAAGTGGTCTTTCGTACGGCCGAAGGGGATATGGCAAAGATGCCTTCCCTGGTCGACGATGTCCTGAAAAATAACGTTGAGATTCTGGTGGTGTCGTCCTCACCTGGTTGCGCCGCCGCGAAGTCTGCCACGACGACAACACCGGTGCTGTGCATTTCCGTGCAGGACGACCCTATCAAGGCGGGCCTGACATCCAGACTGTCGAATCCGCAAAGTAATGTCATTGGTGTTTACAGCTTTCTGCCCACCGGCATTTCCCAGCAACTCAATTTGATCAGTCAATTTGTTCCCAAGCTCAGCACACTCGGCGTTCTCTATAACCCGCAAAATGCGACGCACGTCAGGTTGCTGACGGAATGGACGAGTGTTGCGACGGAAAAGGGTGTTCGCCTGGTACCGATGCCGGTAACGCGCGCAGAAGACCTTGACGCGGCGATCATGAATGCGCTTCGCGAAAAAGCGCAGATCGGCATTGGACTGCTGGGGCCTGATACCTACGCCATCCGAAAGGAAATCGCCGAGAGCGCAAGAGCACATCGATTCCCGATTGTGATGGACACACCGGGTGGATATACCGACATGGGCGGTGTTGCCACGGTCGGCGTAAACATCGTCCCTTATTACCGCAGGGGTGCTGTCGAGCAGATGATTCCATTGCTGCAAGGAAAACGCCCTGGCGATCTTTCGTGGATTGGTCCAAAACAAGTTGATGTGACGGTGAACGAAGAGGTGGCACGATCATTCGGTCTGATTGTGCCGACAGTGCAGAAGTAGAATTGCTGACGCATGAACACTGAACGCAGGCGGCTGACTCTCGCACTCCTGCTTTCACTGCTGATGCACTCCCTGCTGTTGAGCTTGACCTTCGGTGGCCAGATACTTGGGCTTCCGGGCTTCGCCTTCCCCTGGAGGGAGCGGCGGATTGAGGCGCCTGATCTGCGCGTCGTACTCGTACCGGCGCAGGTCACGGCTGCAGAGCCGGCGGGTACGTCAGCCAATGAGCCGCCGCAGCGAGCGTCGATCGAGCCGACTGTTGCTGGTGGGCCTGCCCTGACACCGCCCGTCTCCTCTGCGACTATCCTGGGCCGGGCGGCAGAAGTGATTGTGCTTAAGGACAAGGCCGAGCCAGCGCCAGACATCGCGACCGGTGCGGTTGCAGCGAAAACGCCTTTGCGCAGCGAAGTATCCGGTGACGCGGCGTCCACGCCGATCCCTTTACCGGAAGTGATCGCCGTGGAGCGATCCGACAAGGCCACGTGGGTCGTGCCTGCCGCCACACCGGAACCGACGCCTGTCATCGCGGTTGCGCCAAGCGCACCCATTGCGCCGGGCCTGGAGACCGTGACGCCGCCACCTCGAGATGTCGGCGAGGTAGCGCAGAAGCGAGCCGAACCCGAGGTGCGGGAGCGAGTCGTTGAAGTGGCCAAGCTTGATACTCCGGAGCGCGAAGTACAAACACAGCGACAGCGACAGGCGGACCAGTTGGAGGCAGCGCGGGTTGAAGCCGCGCAACGGGAGGCCGCTCGTCAGGAAGCGGCGCGAGTCGAGGTCTTGCGACTGGATGCGGGGCGGGTGGAAACCCAGCGCCAGGAAGCCGCGCGAGTGGCGGCGGCGCAGCTGGATACGGAGCGTCAGGACGTCGCTCGTAAGGAGGCGGCGCGCGTTGAGGCTGCACGACTGGAGATCCAGCGCCGGGGGGATGCGCGACTGGCCGTAGCACAGCTGGAGACGCAGCGTCTGGACGTAGCTCGTAAGGAGGCAGCGCAACTGGAGGCTCAACGCAAGGAGGCCACACGACTGGCGGCCGCGCGACTGGAGACCGATCGCCAGACAGCCGTGCGACAGGCAGCAGTGCAACAGGCAGCCGCACAACAGGCAGCGGCACAAAAAGACGCCGCGCGCATCCAGGAGGAAAAAGAGGAGGACGCAAGACGTGCAGCGCGGCGTGAGGCCATGGGACGTCAGCTCAATGAAGAAGCCGCCCGACGTGATGCAGCCGCGACTGCCGCTCGCTCACCCTTCACGCTGCCCTACTCATTAAGCACTGCACGTCGGTTCAGGCTATTGGGGCGGTCCGACCCCAACGTCGAGCTCATCGAGTACGCGGAGGCGTGGGCGCGAAGGATCCAATTAAACACGCCTTTCGACACGGTCCGCGAAGTGGCGAAGCGGCCTCACACCAATCCCATGGTGACGGTGGCAATTCGAAGCGACGGATCCGTGGAGTCGGTGACCTTCGTTGTCTCCAGTGGAGTGGCAGAAGTTGATGAAGCGATACGGCTCATCGTGCAAAGCAGTGTGCCCTACCCGGCGTTCCCGCCGGGACTGGCCCGCGAGTACGATGTGATCGAAGTCCGCCGCACCTGGCATTTCGACACGGCCATCCGGTTGTACTGATTGAGCAAGTACGGGGTCACAAAAATCTAAAGGAGTCAGCGCGTTTTGAAAACAAATAACGCAGACCCCTGTTATTCTCCACGCAATGAGCCCCCGTCTTTGCCGGACGTCATTGAACTTATAGACCATGAAAAGGGAATCCACATGAAGGCAAATAAAGTTATCTGCTTCGCGGCAGCTGCAATGTTGGCTGCGATGCCAGTGTGTGCCGCCGAAATCACCGTCGTGAGCGATGTCTTCGGCGCGGAGGGGCCGTTGTACCTCGACGGTAACCTCTATTACGTTGGCTGGGTCTCGAACACGCTGTCGAAATGGGATGGCAAAACAAGTACCGTTCTGAATACCACCCCGGATTGCGGCCATAACGGATTGGCACTCACCAGGCAGAAGACCTTCCTGCTCGCCTGTAGCGATCACGGCGCGATCCTTGAACTCGACAAGACGGGAAAGCAGCTGCACCGCTGGGATGCCGACAGCAAAGGAAAAAAATTCGAAGGCGGCATAAACGATATTGTGGTGGCCGCCAACGGTGGCGCCTATGCCACGGTTTTTGGCGAATACACCACCAACACGGCATCGCCGACTGCGGTGATCGGGAAAATAATCTATCTCGCACCGGGCAGCCGGAAATGGATCGAGGTTGCGGGGGATCTCAATTACGCCAATGGCATCGGTGTCTCACCGGACCAGAAGACGCTATACGTCAGTGAAATGGTCGGCAACTGCATATTGAAGTTCGCGATAAATAAAGATGGCTCGTTGAGCAAGAGGTCGAATTTCGCCCTGTTGAATGTGCTCGTAAAGAACAAGGTCGAATCCCCGTGGCTAGGCCCCGATAGCATGAAGGTCGATAGCAAGGGCAATATCTATGTTGCCCAGTGGACCGGCGGCAAGGTATTGAAACTTTCTCCCGAGGGCAAACTCTTGCACGTGTTCGAGATCGCGGCGGGTGATGGCACGACAAACGTGGCATTCGGTGAAGGCGGGAAGGATCTTTATGTGACAGTCGTGAAGGATCCAAACGACCCGAAGGCGAAGGGCGGTATCGTGAAAATCCCGAATGTTGAGTAGCGCCTGGGGATTAGAAGCTCCCTGGCGTGTCGAACTGCGGCGTGACGGCGGTTCTTGCAGACACTCAATGCTATATTGGCCTGCCATTCCGGCGACCACACAGGGAGACAACTTTGACCAAATTCACACTTCGACTGGCCACACTTTATTTCGTAATCACTTGCGCTGCCATTGCGCAAGGCATGCCCATCAGCACCGATGGCACCGATCCGAAAACGTGGGACCCCAAACTCGATGCGCTCAAGTCTGGCGCAAAAAACCACAAAGTCATCTATGAGGACAAAGAGATTCGGGTGCTCTCCGTTACCGTTGAGCCGGGCGAAGTGGAAGTCGCACATCACCATCAGTGGCCGAGCGTCATCGTCTATGACCGGCCAGTCAAAAGTGAAAATCGCGATGCGAATGGCAAGCTGCTGGCGTCCAAGATGCCGCCAGTTGGCAAACGCGAATTGCCGATGACGTTTCGCGTTCCTCCGGAAGCAGCGCACTCGGTCAGCAATCTTGATGCGGTTCCCCTGCACCTGATTCGTGTGGAATTCAAGAACGGATTCCCGAAAGAGTAGTGCGTTGCGGGTACGATGCGCAGAGAGAAATCTGCTTTTGCACTACGCCACAACAACAACAGCAGATTTCTCACCCGATAAAACCGGGTTCGAAATGACGGGGAAAGAATGTTGTACAGAAGTGGCGTGATAGCCGCCACTCAAAACGTCCAAGCAAAATCAAAGGCGCCAGACCCACGCGCGGCGAAAACACATCTAAGTCAAGCATCCGCGCGCCTCTCCAAGAAAAAGTGCTGCGAACTCCGCACCAGCTATAGAGTTTGGCGTTTTTTCTTCTGAAGAAATTGACCCGGCCCGTTTAATTCAACCTCGATATTTTTTGCACCTCGGGTTCCCGAAGTCCGACTCGAAACCGGGATTGCCTAATACCAAATGGTGGCATGATATGAAAGGTCTCGTGGCAGGGATTCTCAATGGAGCACATATGAAGTTTCTCATTCGCATACTCACAAGATTCATCACAGCGTTGTCGACAGGAATCTTTTCTCTGGTCGCGGCAGCCCAAACGTCTCCCCCCGCTGCGTTTGAGTTCATTCCTGCACAGCCCTCGTCGGCCGACACCATCTTCCTGAAAATTCCCCGCGTCTGCGCGAATTCAGTGTACGAAGGTGCAGGTTATCGGACCAGCGCAACCGGCGGAAAAATCCGCGTCGATGTGCTGCTCGCCGGCCCGCCCCCTTGCGCGTTTGGCCTTCCGCCAGCGCCGGCGTTATTGGTCGAGATCGGTCGCCTGCCAGCCGGTTCTTATTCGCTGGACATCATTGACAACTACAACACACTCCACTCGTCCAACCCATTCATCAACATCGTCGTGACGAACGTGCCATTTGTCGTGAGCGACCACCGCGCGAGCAAGACCGCACCCGCAGTGCGGCTCAACTATTCCGATCACTGGTGGGACCCAAACAATTCCGGTTCCGGACTTTTTATCTGGCAGGACGCGCGGGACCAGTTGCTCGCTGGATGGTTCACCTACGGCGCGGACGGTAAAGCCTCCTGGTACACGATCCAGGCCGGCGCCTGGGTGAGTGCGAATCGCTATGAAGGCGAGCTTGTGCAAACCAGCCGTCCGCCTTCGCTCAACGGGCAAATCGATGCGCCCGGAACGACCAGCGTGATCATCGTCGGCACCGCAGCGCTCGACTTCAGCGGCGACGATGGTGCTCTTGCTGGCGTGTTGACTTTCAAATTTGACAATGCCGATTCGACACAGACGCGAAACATCCGGCGCTTCGGCAAATAGTTCGCGACTAACGTAAGTGTCGGGTTCCCATGACACCACTTTAACAAACACACACCGCTATCATTTCGAACCCGGCCCATCGATCGAGAAATTACCGTAGTATTTTTTTCAGCAGTACTGGCAATTTGTGGCAAGCATGACCATGTATTTCCAGACTCGACCCGATGTCGATACACAAAACAGAAATCACCAAATGCAAAAAGAAATCAAGGCTCAACCCCTGCGTGCTGTCGTAGCTGCTGTACACCTGCCCTCCGTCACCGACGCCGAATTTGAATCGTCGCTAACCGAACTGCGCGAACTGGCGAAAACACTGGGCTATCAGGTTGTCGGCACGTTCATCCAGAATCGCGCCCGATTCGACGCGGCGGCTTACCTGGGCGTCGGCAAGCGGCAGGAAATGCGCCGTTTCGTAGAGGGCACAGAGACCAACTACAATGTAGATGACACTGAGCTCGACGATGATGAGCAGGATTTCTTGGCCCCTGACAACGAAAAAGATACGGCGCCAAGTGTGACGAAAGGCAAGTCGGCACCGCGCGGCGCAGCGAAGGCAAAGGCGGCGGCGAAGTCTGAGGCCGACCCGGAGACCCGCCACGCCGACATCATCCTCGTCGATCACGAGATATCACCCTCACAGGCGCGCAACCTCGAAATCGAGGTTGGCTGCGAGGTGATGGACCGCACCATGGTCATCCTTGAAATATTCCACCGTCATGCCAGCTCGCGTGCGGCGCGTGCCCAGGTCGAGATTGCGCGGCTGGGCTATATGTCGCCGCGGCTGCGCGAAGCTGCCAAAATTGCCGGGCCGCAAGGTCGGCAGCGCAGCGGTACTGGCGGTCGTGGCGCGGGCGAATCGCATGCCGCGCTGGATCGGCAGAAAATCCGTAATCGCATCGCCGAACTCGAAATCGAAATCGCCGCGATGGACGTGGAGCGCAAGACGCAGCGCGCGCGGCGTGCAAGCCAGGCGGGCCTCGCTGGTGGATTGGCACGCGTGGCGCTGGTGGGTTATACCAATGCCGGCAAATCCACGCTGATGCGCGCACTCACCGGCAGCGAGGTGCTGGTCGCCAACAAACTCTTCGCCACGCTCGACACCACCGTGCGCGCACTCGTGCCTGAGAGCGTACCGCGAATACTGGTCAGCGACACGGTCGGCTTTATTAAAAACCTGCCACACGATCTGGTCGCGTCGTTCAAGTCGACGCTGGAAGAAGCAGCCGAATCCTCACTGCTGCTCCACGTTATCGACGCGAGCGATCAGGGGTTTGAACGCCAGCTCGCGGTGACCGATAAAGTGCTGGCCGAAATCGGTGCCGAGGTCGTGCCGAAGATACGTGTATTCAACAAGATCGATGTCTTCGGTGATGCCGCTGAACAGGCCGAGCGCGAGGCTGCGTTGCGTGCGCAGTATCCGGAATGCATCGTGATGAGTGCCAAGCGCGAAGGTGATGTCACGAAACTGCACGCGGCGATCCGTGCGTTTTTCCAGCGCGGCCTCGTTGAGACGGAACTATTTCTGCCGTGGTCGGCGCAGCAACTGCGCGGCAAAATCTTTGCAAGCTGCGAAGTGCTGGACGAGCGCGCCGATAATGACGGCGCATTTTTGCGCGTTCGTGGTGAGGCCGCGACGGTTGAGGGTTTGCGCGAACTGCTTGGGATGAAGGCAACATCAGGATAATCAATGAGGTTGCTGAATCAAAGCTGCTCCCGTGATACCACCCTGAGCGAAAAGCCAAGCATCGGGGGGAAACAGATTTCTCTCTTCGTTTGAAATCACAGCGTTTTTAAAGTAGTGCCATTTGACTCTGGCGCCTCTTGCCGACATATGTTTGGCCAAAAGCGTCGGAGCGGCGTTAGCATGTTGTTTGAATGAAAACGGGGAATACCATGTTGCAAGAATCGCGCCTGCCATGAACTTGATGAATCTTTCCGCGCAGCAAATCGCCCGTGTGTTGTGCGTTTTCATGGCTTGCGCATTCATGGCCAATGTCGATGCTGCTGTGTTCCGCTGGTCCAGCCAGGGCGACTACCTGACGGCCGATCCGCACGCGCAGAACGAAGGGCTCAATAATCTCATCAACGATCATGTCTATGAACACTTGACGGTGCGCGGCAAGAAACTGGAAATCCTGCCCGCGCTTGCCGAGTCATGGATCAAAGTGAATGATCTGACATGGCGCTTCAATCTGCGGCGCGGCGTGAAATTTCACGACGGCACGCCCTTCACTGCCGATGACGTCGTGTTTTCTTTTGATCGCGCGCAGTCGGCAGGTTCGCACTTCAAGGTGTTCGCCGGGCCTTTGGGCAAGGCGAGCAGGATCGATGACTACACAGTGGAGGTCGTCACACCGCGTCCGCATCCGGCTTTCCTGGCCAACGTGACTGTCATCAGCATCATGAGCCGCAAATGGACCGAGGCGCACCAGGCGGTGACGCCACAGGATTACAAGACGGCAGTGGAAACCTACGCGTCGCGCAACGCCAATGGCACCGGGCCGTTCAAGCTGATCAGTCGCGAAGCGGAAGTGAAGACGGTATTGCAAAAAAATCCCGACTGGTGGGGCATCAAGGCCGGGCAATTTGAAGGCAACGTGACCGAGGTGCAGTATTTGCCGATCAAGTCGGACGCGACGCGCATGTCGGCATTGATCACCGGTGAAATCGCCTTCGTGCTCGATCCACCGCTGCAGGATATTCCAAGGCTCAAACGTGAAGCGCGGGTAAAAATTATCGAGGGTCCGGAAAATCGCGTGATCTTTCTCGGCATGGATCAGGGCCGCGATGAACTGGCTTACAGCAGTGTCAAAGACAGGAATCCATTCAAGGACATTCGCGTGCGGCAGGCGATCTACCACGCTGTCGACATCGAGGCGATTCGCACGCAAGTGATGCGCGGTTTCTCGGTTCCCACTGGCAACATTTTCGTGCCGGCGTCTTTCGGTTACCGCGCCGATCAGGAAGGAAGGCTTGCCTTCGACGCCGAGCGTTCCCGCAAGTTGTTGAGTGAAGCTGGCTATGCGAAGGGATTCGAGATCACCCTGGATTGCCCGAATAACCGATACGTAAACGATGAGCGCATCTGCACTGCCATTGCGGCGATGCTGGAGCGCGTCGGCATTCGGACCAGAGTCGTCGGCTTGTCGCGTGCACTGTTTTTCCAGAAGCTGGAGCGCCGCGATTCGAGTTTCTTCCTCTATGGCTGGGGTGGTGCACCCAGCGATGGCACCACTTTCCTGATACCGCTCGCACACAGTTTCGACGGCAAGGGACGTGGCGATTTCAACATGGGCCGCTTTGCCGATGCCGAAGTCGATCGCGCCATCGATCAGGCATCAGGCGAAATGAATGACGCAAAACGCGAAGTGCTGTTGTCGTCAGCCGCCGGGCGGGTGCGCGACCAGGCATATTTGATTCCGCTGCATCGCCAGATTATTCCCTGGGCCGCACGTGCCGGAATGAGTGTGGTGCATCGCGCCGATAACGTGCTGAGCATGATCTGGGTGACGGTGCCGTAAGCGGGGGCAGGCGCGACATTCACCCTGAAACCGATTCTTTACACTTTTCGCCAAGGCATCTCGTGTACAAAATAATTCTTGTTATATTGCTCGCCATGACCAGCGCATCCGCAGAATCGCAATCGCTCACCTTCAGCCAGATTCTGAACAAGCCTGAGCTGAAGACGACGCAGCCTGACCACAAGATCGCCTACGGCAAGGATGCATTGCAGTACGGCGAGCTGTGGCTGCCACCAGCAACAACCAAAGGTCCATTGCCGCTGGTGGTGTTGATCCATGGCGGCTGCTGGCTTGCGGATTTACCGGGGCCGGAGCTGGTCGCATTTCTGGCGGACGATTTACGCAAGTACGGTGTGGCGGTGTGGAGCCTCACATATCGGCGCGTCGGCCATACCGGTGGCGGCTATCCCGGCACGTTCAACGATGTGTCAAATGGCGTTGCACATTTGCGCACGATTGCCGGGCAATACAATCTCGACCTGAACCGCGCAGTGGTGACGGGACACTCTGCCGGTGGTCATCTCGCGCTATGGGTTGCGTCGCAAAACCGGATTCCCGCCGGCAGCGCACTCAAACGCGATCAGCCGGTGAATTTCAAAGCAATCGTCGGCGTCGCGGCCATTCCTGATCTCGCGTACTTCGCGCGCGCCGGTGCACACGCGTGTGGCGACAAGACTGTTGATCAACTGGTCGATACTGCAAAGCGGACTTCCACTGGTGGCCCCAGGAACGCGGCGTTCCTCGATACCTCACCCTCAGAAATGTTGCCACTCGGCGTAAAGCAGATTCTGATTCACGGCGTGTACGACGGCATCGTGCCGCCTGCGATTGGGCTGCGTTATCAGACGCGCGCCAAAGAGTTCGGCGAGAACGTTGACCTGATCACGCTGGAAAATTCGGGCCACTTCGAATTGATTGCGCCGTGGACGATACCGGGCAAGGCGGTGGTTGCGAAGATTCTGGAAGCGCTGAAGTAAAGAACTTCCAGCGACTACTTTTCGTGCTGCCCGGCAGGTTCGAACAATGGGGCGAACGGAATAAGGATTCGAAAAGTGCAGTAGTAAACTCCAGCACTGGCAAGGCTTTCAGCCTATAAACACCCTGAAACCCGCACCGGTACTAGAGTTTTACGCTGGTGGCAATGCGCTTCCAGCTCCCAGCGCCCGTTGCATCTGCACACTGTCCAGCCAGCGATCGAACTTGTAGCCAATGCCTTTGAACAACGCAACATGCTCAAAGCCGCAGGCTTGGTGCATTTTGATGGAACCCTGATTCGCGCTGTCGCCAATCACGGCGATCATTTGCCGGTAGCCACGCGCCACGCATTCATCGATCAGCGTCATCAGCAGTTTCTTGCCAATACCGCGGCCCTTCATTTCGTGCAGTACGTAGACCGAATCCTCGACCACGAAGCGATAACCGATGCGGGCGCGGTATGCACTTGCGTAGCTGTAACCGACGACCTCGCCATCGATCTCGGCGGTGAAATACGGATAGCCTTTGGCAAGGACTTCGTTTCGACGCAGTGCAAACTCCTCTGTGCTCGGCGACTCGCCTTCCCATGAAGCGGTTTCGGTTGCGACACTCGCGGCGTAGATGGCCGCGAGAGCAGGGATATCTTCGTCGCGAGAGGCACGGATCAGCAGATTCATTCTATTCGTGCAAACCGCTATCGCTATTTGGTGAGCACCATCACTTCGATCCCCGATGCCTGTGCGGCTGAGCGGTACACGCGCTGCGTCGCCTTGCGGAAATCTTCGGGCTTGGCTTCAGGGATGCGGACAAAGGTTTGCGGATTCAGGTCAGCGAGCGGAAACCACGAGCTCTGCACGTGCACCATGATGCGATGGCCACGACGGAACGTGTGGTCAATGTCGGGCATGTTGAAATTGACCGCTTCGACTTTACCGGGAACAAATGGCTCGGGTTTCTCAAAGCTGTTGCGGAACTTGCCGCGCATCGGTTCACCGCGAACCAACTGCTGGTAGCCCGCCATCACGAACGGTGGTGCCGATGCGTCTTTGCGTGGCGCACCACGGGGCGCGGCGGCGTCCTCGGGATATTCTGGCGGATACACATCGATCAGCTTCACGACAAAATCGGAATCGGTGCCGGTAGTCGATACAAACAGGTGTGGCGAGAGAGTGCCGACGATGGTGACATCGTCCTCCGGCACCTCGCTCTGGTACACCAGCACGTCGGTGCGCGTGGAGGCGAAGCGCTGGTCGCCAACCATGTATTCCTGTGGCACACCGGTCACGATCGCGTTGGTGAATGGCACCGGTTTGGCAGGGTCGCTCACGTATTCATCGAAGGCACCCGCAGCACTGGAAACTTTCCAGTCGAGCTTGCCATTCTCGCGGAAATACAGCGTGCGTTTCTGCGATTCCTTGGGTGGCCACGCCGAATATTGGCGCCATACATTGGTACCGGTTTCGAAAACATTCGCCACGGCAAGCTTGGTTTCATTTTTGGCGTCAGTCTTGTCCTTCAGGAATTTTTCAAAAAACGGCAGCACGATATTCTTGCGATAGTGCTCGCCCGTCTTCGCACCAAAACTCACGTGGCCGATTCTTTCGCCCTCATCGCGCTGCCATCCCCCGTGCGTCCACGGACCGAGGACGATTGCATTGAAGATACCGGGGTTATTGACTTTGATGCTCTGGTAGGTAGAGAGCGGGCCTTGCGGGTCCTCGGCGTCAAACCAGCCGCCTACCGTCAGTACGGCCGCTTTAACGTTTTTTAAATGCGGAGCGATGTTGCGCGATTTCCAGTATTCCTCGTAGGTGTCGCGTTTGGCCTGATCGGGAAACAGCGAATTTTTGTCTTTCTCCAGAATGCTGGTGATATTGGCCAGCGTACCGAGTTTCAGGAAATACTCGTACCCGTCAGAAGTGCCGTATTCGAATGGATCCCACTTTTTTGGCTGTACCGTCGGATTTTCCTGTTGCTTGAAGGTGCTGTAAAAACCAAAATTGGCGGCCAGCATGAATGCGCCATTGTGATAGGCATCGTCATTCATGTAGATGTCCGTCATGGGTGCCTGCGGTGAAGCAGCTTTGATAGCGGGGTGACTGTCGATGATACTGGCCGAAACAAAAAAGCCGGGGTAAGAATTGCCCCAGATGCCGACCTTGCCGTTGTGGTTCGGAACGTTTTTCAACAACCACTCGACTGTGTCGTACATGTCGGTGCTTTCGTCGACTTCGCCAGCCTTCTTGTTTGGCTTGTGCGGTGTCATCTCGACGAACTTTCCTTCGGACATGTAACGGCCTCGCACATCCTGCACCACAAAAATGTAGCCCGCCTTGGTGAATTCTGGCGCAGGCCCAAGGAGACGCGGAGGGAAATCTACCCCGTACGGCGCTGCACTATAGGGTGTGCGTTCCATCAGGAATGGATAAGACTTCGACTGATCCTTGGGTACGTAAACTGCGGCAAAGAGTTTTATGCCGTCGCGCATCGGAATGCGGTACTCGTACTTGGTATAGTTTTCCTTGATGCTGTATTCCACAGGTGGCGGCGCGGCGGGCGCTTGTGCGAAAGCGACAGACGTGGCGGCGATCAAAATACTGGTGACAATGGACTGAAGCATAATTAATGGAACTCCCGTTTATGACAACTGTTCATATGCAAAATATTTGATGGCGTAAAACTGCAAGCACCGCAACCGGCCCCGGCAACTATTGCCCGGCTGTCTCGCCCAAATCCCAAAAAATCCCCGCCATGATCGCAAGACCCTCACGCGCAATCGGCGCCAGCATATGTTCGTTCGGTGCGTGTTGCGAGCAAGCCGAATAGGAATGCGGAATCCAGATCGTCGGC
>JANYFH010000001.1 GCA_025362705.1 Betaproteobacteria bacterium | reverse complement strand
GATCCATGCCAGCGTCAGACTGGTCAGCAAAACCCAATCTCTTTTCGCGACCGCATTGGGTCCAAAAACACTTTCCGGTTTTTCCAGGCCATTCAGCAGCGCTGTCGTGTCCGCCGCACCCATGGTCGCGGCTGCTGCCCGCCCCAATACCGCCTCCTTGAAAACGTAGCCCAGATAACGCGACCACCATACTTCGAACAGCGCTGCTTCCGGCGAATTACCGCTTTCGACCGCGTTCCAGCCGTTCAACAACTTCAACGCCGCCTGCGTCCTTGCATCAGCAGAAGCAAGACTCTTGATCAGCCCCAACAATCGCCGCGCCGGTATCGACAGGGTATCGTTTTGCATGCGCATGGAATCCTCGATCGATATCTTGCCTGGCTTCGACAGTAGTTCGCTCAATCGGTTGTAGCGGTCGTTGCTGCCCCATTCAAAACCCAGTTTGTGTTGCTGATACGGAAAGCTTGCAGGCAGATTCATCTCATTGGCGCTCGCGAACCAGCCCGCCTTCGGGTTGTAGCTTGCGGGCAGTCGATCACCTGGCAAAAAACCCGCCCACTCATAGCGTCCATCACCAGGCACGGGCATTAAGCCATCCCAATTGGGGCGGATTGGCGTGAGGCCACCGGGTGCCCAACCGATGTTGCCTTTGCTATCGGCATAGACCTGATTTTCTGTCGGTGCACCCCAATGCAACATCGCCCGCTTGAACTCCTCAAAGTTCTTGGCAAACATATATTGGATGCTGCCGAAGTACGGTGCCATCCCCGCTTCGAACCAGGCGGATCGCACGGCGAACGCGCGACGTTTCTCGCTTTCCGTATAAATGACCGGTCCGTGGCGTGTGAACATCATTTCGATGCCCACTGCGGCCGTACCCTTGACCGGAATCGACTCCTTCAGCACGATAAATTTTTCCCACTTGCTGCGGTACTTGTATTCCAGCGGATTGGCCGGATTGAGCTCATAGACGTATAGATCTTCCTGGTCGATACCAAAAATGGTGAGGCCGAATGCGATAGTGCCGTTGTGACCAATGGAAATGCCGGGCAGTGCAGGTTCGCCCGCGCCGATTACATCGAGCTCCGGTGTGCTCAGATGTGCGATGTAGCGCAAAGACGGCGCCGAATGCGCACGATGCGGATCGCTCGCCATGATCGCGCGCCCGGTCGTGGATTTATACGGCGCTATCACCCATGCATTGCTGCCTTCGGGCGGCGCTTCGTCAGAGTAGTTGGAAACGATCTTGAGTACATCCTCCGCTTCAGCGCGGCCACTGGGTAATGCAGGTGTATTGATCGTCACGCCCTGCGTCGCCAGTTGAAACACGCGCAGCAAATCACCCGGTAAACAGGGGTCAAGTCCTGCCGGCAGTTTGGTTTCCCATTTTGGCGAGAGATCCACGCGAATACGGTCGGCTTTCAAATCTGCCTTGCAGGCAACATGGGACCGCGCCACTTCCGAGGTCAGGTTGCGCGTGAGCCCGTGGCTGCGAATGCGCACCACGTCCTCAGCGCGCCACTTCTCCGGCGCATAACCGAAATGCCGGAATTCGAACGGTAATTGCCTAGTATCGCCAAGCATGACGTCGATGTAGGCGTTAATGCCGGCGACAAAACTACCAGCGATGCGCTCCGCGTTCTTGCCGTAGGCAAGCCATTCTTTTTGCATGTCGCCGCGATAAAGAAACAGGCGAGCCGCCCTGTCCTGCTCAACAAATGCCGGACCGAAAACCGACGACAATTGCCCAAGTCCACGCCGCCGCCAGAGGTCAATCTGAAACAGCCGATCCCGGGCCGCGTTAAAACCCTGCGCAAAAAAAACATCGTCCTGATCTGCGGCATAAATATGCGGCACACCCCAGCGATCAACCAGTATTTCGGCGGGCTGCTTTAACCCCGTAACCTGAACCGTCGTGGTCGAAATCGCGTTCGTCGGCGCCTTGATTTCCTGCGCGCCAGCGAGCGTCAGGTTAGTGAGGATTGCGAGGGCTGTCAGGATGCGAGTCAAATTACAAACAATGGAAGCGTGCATGGCTGTATGGTGATCCTAAGTTACGGAGTAATTACGCTTGAACAAGGCGGGATGCGCAATGCTAACGCACAAACTCTGCCTATGCCGCAGCCGTATTGAGTGACGCAAAAAGCGTGTCATAATGATTTCGAAGACAGACAATGCATCCACGACTGGCACACACGACTTGAGACTACCCCATTCGAAAAAACCCTCTTGGCGCATTTTGCTCCAAGAGGGTTTTTCGCTTTTGAAGCGCATGTTTTGTGATTACACATAGAGGAAAACGACTTGGCCCCTAGACCCGGAAACACCAAAACCCCCGCCCAGAAAACGAGTGCGACCAAGATTTTCGTGCTCGATACCAACGTACTCATGCACGATCCGACATCGCTGTTCCGCTTTGAGGAACACGATATCTACCTGCCGATGATCACGCTGGAGGAGCTGGACAACAACAAGAAGGGGATGACGGAAGTTGCCCGCAATGCGCGACAGGCGACGCGGTTTCTGGATGAAATCGTATCGAGTCAGGAAAGCGACATTGAGAACGGCGTACCGCTGAAAGATCTGGGTACGAAGCAAGCCTCTGGTCGCCTGATGCTGCAAACGCGCCCGGCGAGTGTCGAGTTTCCCAGTGCGCTACCCGATAGCGGCAAGGCCGATAACCAGATTCTGGCTGTTGCCCTCGACCTGCAGCATCACAATCCGAAACGTAGCGTGGTGCTGGTGTCGAAAGACATCAACATGCGCATCAAGGCGCGCGCCATCGGCGTCGCAGCGGAAGATTACTTCAACGACAAGGTGCTGGAGGATACCGATCTCCTCTATACCGGCATGCGCGAACTGCCCAAGGATTTTTGGGACAAGCACGGCAAGGATATTGAATCGTGGCAGGAGCACGGGCGCACGCTCTATCGCGTCAAGGGCCCGCTGGTATCGACCCTGAGCGTGAACGAGTTCGTTTATCAGGATGAAGACAAGCCATTTTATGCGATCGTCGCGGCACAGGAAGGCAAAACAGTCGTACTGAAAACACTCAAGGACTACACGCACCAGAAAAACAATATCTGGGGAATCGTTGCGCGCAATCGCGAGCAGAATTTCGCGCTCAATGTGCTGATGGATCCGGAAGTTGATTTTGTGACCTTGCTCGGACAGGCAGGCACCGGCAAAACGCTGCTCACACTGGCGTCCGCGCTGATGCAAACACTCGAGCACAAGGTTTATTCCGAAATCATCATCACCCGCGTGACGGTTCCGGTCGGTGAAGATATCGGATTCCTGCCGGGCACTGAAGAGGAAAAAATGAACCCATGGATGGGCGCGCTCGAAGACAATCTCGACGTGCTCAACAGCACTGATGAAGAAGCTGGTGACTGGGGACGTGCCGCGACGCGCGATCTGATCCGCTCGCGCATCAAAGTGAAATCGCTCAATTTCATGCGCGGTCGCACTTTCCTGAACAAATTCTTGATCATCGATGAGGCGCAGAATCTGACGCCGAAGCAGATGAAAACACTCATCACCCGCGCAGGGCCCGGCACCAAGGTCGTTTGCCTTGGCAACATCGCGCAGATCGATACACCCTACCTCACCGAAGGCTCGTCGGGATTGACGTATGTAGTTGATCGCTTCAAGGGCTGGGAACATTCCGGTCATATCACCTTGCAACGCGGTGAGCGTTCACGGCTGGCCGATCACGCGGCGGAGATTTTGTAACAATGGCGATGGCCATGCGAGCAGTTGCAGTTTTCGTGCTGCTCGCATTGCCGCTGCAATGTTACGCGACGACCGACCCTGCATCGAACGGCGGTGATGCAAAAACGAATCAATCGCTAATACCAAGCACACTCGATTCTCCTGCGCAGGCGGCCGTGCGAAACCTTAAAACGCCCGAAGAAAAGGCGCGGCCTGTCAAGATTGCCTCTGCAGAAATAACGCACCCTGATCTGGTCACGCGGCTCGAAGAAATCCGTGTCTATGGCCGCAATGAACCAGAAGATTACGTCGGTCGCAAGATTTCGCCGATGATGCAGTTTCGCGCGAGGCTGGAAAGGGATATGCCTTGGTCGCCTGCAAAAAAAGCGCAAATAGCGTTATGCATGATAGGTCTATGCGGTATTTACGGGCCAGAGGGAATTCCCTCTGGCGATAGTCCCGAGGTACGCGCCGACGCGCGTCTTTACCAAACAACGACTCAGCTTAATGCCCAGTTTCACGGCACGTTCCAATAGGCTTTCAGCACAATGCCCGCCTTGGGTTAAGATGCGTTACCAATCGAGCGCCAGTAGCGACACCCGCACAAAAGGCGCAATTCCACTCTTTGCTTTGAGAAAATGAAACGCGGTTTCTACACCATCATGGCGGCGCAGTTTTTTTCGTCGCTCGCTGACAATGCGCTATTGATCGCGTCCATCGGTCTCCTGATCCAGCTTGAGGGGCCGATATGGATGACGCCGCTGCTGAAGTTTTTTTTCACGGTTTCCTACGTCGTATTGGCGCCATTTGTCGGCCCATTTGCAGACGCGTTTCCCAAAGGCAAGGTGATGCTCATCACCAACACCGTCAAGGTAGTCGGCTGTTTAATGATGTTGTTCTACGAATATATTGCAACACTCGGCATCGCCCCCGACATCGCCGTAATGCTGTCCTACGGCGTCGTTGGCCTCGGCGCTGCGGCATATTCGCCTGCCAAATACGGCATCCTTACCGAATTGCTGCCGCCTGAAAAACTGGTCGCCGCCAACGGTTGGATTGAGGGCCTAACCGTCATCTCGATCATCGCCGGCACCGTTGTCGGTGGCCTGCTGCTAAGCCCGCGTGTATCGCGCATGTTGCTCGGATTTGATTTTCCGTTGATCGATACTCCGGTAGATACACCTGCCGAGGCGGCGATTGCAGTAATCGTATCTTTCTACATCATCGCAGCTGTGTTCAATATTTATATTCCCGACACCGGCGCGCGTTACGAAAAGCAGAAATCGCGTCCCGTATTTTTGCTCCGCCAGTTTGCGAATGCATTCACGGTACTTTGGAGCGACAAGCTGGGACAAATCTCGCTGGCAGTGACGACGCTTTTCTGGGGCGCGGGAGCGACATTGCAATTCATCGTATTGCGGTGGGCTGACAAGCACCTTGGGCTTCCTCTTGAGAAAGCTACCTTGCTGCAAGGTGTTTTTGCCTTTGGCATTGCGCTCGGCGCAATCGCCGCAACGCGGCTGGTTCCCCTTAAAAAATCGCTGCGAATATTGCCTGTCGGCGTGGCGATGGGGCTGCTTGTGCTGCTGATGAATCTGGTCTATTACATGCCGGTCGTCGTGGCGTTAATAATCCTTATCGGCGCGCTGGCGGGCTTTTTCGTCGTGCCAATGAATGCGTTGCTGCAGCACCGCGGCCACGTGCTGCTATCGGCCGGACATTCCATCGCGGTACAGAACTTCAACGAGAATTTGTGTATTCTTTTCATGCTCGGGCTGTATGGCGTGATGTTGTCGTTCCGACTCAAAACCGACACTATCGTGATTTTGTTCGGGGTGTTCGTGGCACTTTCAATGCTGAGCGTAATTTTCTGGCACCGCGTTAACCAGCGAAAATTTGGCGACACCGAACGCATCATCGGTATTGAAAAAGGCGAATCGCCAACGCATTTTGCGGATAACCCGCACTGAACGCTCCCTAGCACTGGCGCACCTTCTGGCGGCATTTCTGCCCGCAAGCCGCACCAAATGCCATTCTACGCATTCGTATGCACTACGCCTTTACTTTCCCCTTGAACCAATGTTCAACCGGTGCTGGATTGGAATTGAAAAATCCGCCTTTGCGATAGTGGGTGAAATTGCCTTCGATCTGGTCGCCACGCACACTGCCTTTCCACACCAGACGCCCGTCTTTATCGCTTTGGGTTTCGACTTCGAAAACGATTGCGTCACCGTCTGTTGACGTTTTGTAATTTCCCTTGTTATAGCCATATTGATCGCAACTGCTCGAATGGAATTTGCCGTCCTTAAAGGTGATGACGTCGGCCTTTTCGTCAGCAGCTTTGCCTTTTTCACCGGCGTCGGCCACAAACACTTTGCCGTCCAGTGATGTGGTCTGAGCGCCGATGTGAGTGACAGGCAAAACGAACAGGCCGGCGACTGAGACGAGCATAACGATCTTGCGTGGCGAAAGAGTGAACATGTTTGCCTCCTTTGGGGTTTGTCGGGTGATCACGGACGTGCTTCGAAAATCAGGTTGAACGGCGTTTCGGTGGCGCGGCGAAAATGCGTGAATCCGCCTTTACCGACGACCTCGCGCAGATTGCATTCGCCCGCCTGTGCGCCGAGGCACATGCCGCCCTCCTGCGCGCGCGAGGCCGGGGTGCAGATGAGTGTGGAAGCGGAATAGAAGATGCGGCCGACAGGATTCAGGTTGTCTTCGAGTTTGTCGTTAGCGAAAGGCTCGACGATCATCCAGGTGCCGTCCGGCTTTAGTGCCTCGCGCACGTGGCGCGAGGCGCCGATCGGGTCGCCCATGTCGTGCAGGCAATCGAACACAGCAACAAAGTCGTAGTCACTGCCTGGAAACTCCTTGGCGGTCGATCGCTCAAACGTGACGCGACCACCATTGAGACCCGCTGCCTTCGCGGCCTTGCGCGCGTACTCGATCGATGGCTCGTGATAGTCAAACCCGACGAAAGTGGAATTTGGAAATGCCTGCGCCATGATGACCGTGGATGCACCGTGGCCGCAACCTACGTCGGCGACTTTCGCACCTTTCTTGAGTTTGGCTTCGACGCCAGTGAGCGCTGGAATCCATGCGGTGACGAGGTTTGCGACGTAGCCAGGGCGAAAAAACTTTTCAGTGCCGCTGAAAAGACCGGGATCATGTTCGTGCCAGCCGACGCCTGCGCCGGTCTTGAACGCATCCGTGATCCTGGGCACTGCTTTGAGCGCCGCCAATGCCAGTTCAAAGGCACCGGGAAGATAGGCGGGACTCGCCGGATCGGCCAGCGTGAATGCCTGCTCCTCGGAGAGCGCAAAGGCGCGTATCAACGGGTTGTAGTTGATGTAACCGCCGGCGGCCTGCGAACTCAGCCATTCGCGCACATAGCGCTCGTCGGTACCAGTTTTTGCGGCGAGTTCCTTCGAGGTCATCGGCTTCACGGCGAGCGCTTTGTAAAGTCCCAGCTTGTCGCCGATGACCACCATGCCGGCGTTGAAGGTGGCACCGAAATCGGCGACGAACTTGCCGAGAAATTCGTTGAGCTTGTCCTGATCGATGGCCATGACATCCTCCGTGGCAGCGCGCATAATGATTGCGAAAATAGTTTTTGCAGATGCGGTTTCACATTACGCTGGATGCACGGCCAGTGGAATACGCATAATTGCGTAGACCGAAGCGTGCAGGAGCTGAATCATGGCCGAATTGCCGTCGCAACGCCTGAAACATGCGCTGGACTTCGTGCTGGATCTCAGCGCGTTGCAGGATGCCGGTTCGTTTGCGAAATATGTAGTGAACGGACTGCCGCAACTGGTGGCCTCGGAACTCACCACGTTGAGCATTTGCGATCTCAACAGCGGCGTGCGGCGCGTCATGAGCTTTCCGGAAAACGCAATTTCGCTGGACGACCAGCAGTGTTTCAACCGGCTGATGCACGAACATCCACTAGTGCGGTATCACTCGCAACATCCGGATGGTGGTGCCTGGCGCATCTCCGACTCGATGCCGATGCAGAAATTCAAGCGCAAGGAAATTTACGGCGACTATTACCGTCGTATCGGTATCGATCATGTCGTGGCGGTGCCCATCGTTTCGAACCCGCGTCTGGTGATGAGCTTTGTACTCAATCGTGCGGGACACGATTTTTCCGACCGTGAGTGCGAATTGCTGAATCGCATGCAGCCCGCACTGGCCAACCTCTATCGCGTGACGTCGATGACGGCACGCTTGAACCGTGAACAAGAGTCGCAACTCTCTTCACTTACGCCGCGCGAATGCGAGATCCTGCATTGGGTGGGCGCAGGAAAAAGCGATGCGCAGATCGCCGCAATACTCGGCCTCAGTGCGCGCACCGTGCAAAAACATCTGGAGAATTCTTACGTCAAGCTGGGTGTGGAAAACCGCACCGCGGCTGCGATGTTCGTGCGCGGAAAATCAGATCGGATCGATTCGTAGTCACAGGCCTTCGTTCAAACCGCGCTGTCTACAGCACTACCGGCGCATCCGGCTGCTCATTCGCGTGTTCCCCCGTTGCAGGGAAATAGAACGCCAATTCCGTGCTGATTTTCTGTATGCCTGTGACACTGCCGCTAAGAAAATCGCCTTTGCGGTAATGATGCTCGATCTCGCGGCAAATGGCGCGCCAGCGCTGGTCTCCAACGTGTCGATGAATGCCGCGGTCAGCAACGATTTCCACTTTGCGGTCGGCTAGCAGCAGATAAACCAGCACACCGTTATTCTCCTCGGTATCCCAGACACGTAACAGCGAAAAAACGTCGATGGCGCGTTCGCGTGCGGACGTCCCTGCCCACAACTGCCCGCTCGTGAGCTCGGCCTCAAGAACAAAACGCACCTGGCCGCGATGTGATTTTTCACCATCCGCGACCGCACATCCGATTGCAGCCAGCGTCGCAACCGGAAATTGCCGGTGCAGGATGATCGGTGACATCCACACGTGGCGAAGAAAACGTTTTAGCCAGTCCATATTCGTCAACTCTCGTTACCAGTCACCGGACGCGCCGCCGCCATCGAAGCCGCCGCCACCGCCGCTGAAACCACCACCCCCGCTACCACCCCCACCGCCAAAACCACCGCCGCCGGACATCAAGCCACCAAGTCCACCTCGCCCAAAATTCATCGCCCCCGAGAACATGACAATGAAGAAAACGATCGCACCGGCGACAATCGGAAATATCATGCCGCCAGCTAGCCACCACGCAGCCGCGCCCGTTACGCCAGCAGTCGCGCCTGCACCGAGAAATCTTCCCAGCAGCGCCCGCAACAGCGGCCCCACGAACAGCGCTGCGAAAAATCCCAGCATTAGAAAAGACTGAACATCGATACCTTGTTGAACCGCGACGCGTTTTTTCTGCGGCGGAGGCAAAGCCTCGCCGTCGAGCACGCTGACGATTTTTCCAATGCCATCATCAATGCCTCCGGCGAAATCTCCGGCGCGAAATTTTGGCGCTACGGTTTCACTGATGATGCGTTTGGAGACGGCATCGGTAAGCACGCCCTGCGTGCCGCGACCGGTCAGAATTTGCAGCTTGCGATCATTCTTGGCAACGACAAACAGCACGCCATCGTCGATGTCTTTGCGGCCCAGTTTCCAGGCGTCGGCCACGCGCAGCGAAAAGTCAAAAATTGTTTCAGGCAACGTCGAACCAACGATCAGTACCGCAATCTGCGCGCCCTTCTTTGCCTCGAAGTCTTTCAGCCGCGCTTCTATGTGCGCCGCGGCGGCGGCGGATAGCGTGGCGGTTTGATCGATGACGCGCTTGTCGAGTTTCGGGACGGATAGCAGATCGCCTTCGGCAGCATGAATGCACATTGCCATCCATGCCACCGAGAGCAGGAGTAAACGAACCAGGGAACCTCTGATTAAGCCCATTTCGTCGCCAACCGTTGTTGCTCACGCAAAAAAATTCTCCTTACATATTAAATATATGCGGCGTCGAATTTTTTGCACTCGCGCCTAGTTTGGCTTAGAACTGAACTTAATCAGAGGCTCCCTAGCAGGCGACCGACGCGCATGTTTGTCGTCATGGCCGCCTTATGAAGCGCGCCTCAGAAATGCCGATTACTTCGCGGGGGCGGGAGCAGGTGCGGGCGGCGCAGTTGCTGGTGCCGCAACCGGCGCTGGTGTGGGCGCTGCCGCGGGCTTGGCACCAAAATCCACCTTCGGCGCCACCGAAATCGCCTTTTCATTTTCCACCGTGAACTGCGGCTTCACTGCGTAGCTGAACATCATGGCAGTCAAGTTGGTCGGAAACTGGCGCGTCAGGATGTTGTATGCCTCAACAGAATCCGTGAAGCGTTTGCGTGCCACCGTAATACGGTTTTCGGTTCCTTCCAGTTGCGATTGTAGTTCGCGGAAGTTGGCATCCGATTTCAATTGCGGATAATTTTCCGCCACCACCAGCAAACGTGACAGCGCGCTCGACAAATCGCCCTGCGCCTTCTGGAAATTCTTCAGCGCTTCCGGATTGTTAACGACGTCCGCGCCAATATTCATCTGCCCCACCTTCGAGCGCGCGTTAGCGACACCGAGAAATACGTCTTTCTCCTGCGTTGCATAGCCTTGCACCGTTGCGACCAGGTTGGGAATCAGATCCGAGCGGCGCTGATACTGGTTCAATACTTCCGCCCAAGCCTTTTTGACGCCTTCGTCTTTTGATTGAAAGTCGTTATAGCCACAGCCGGACAGCGAGAGTATCGCGGTCAAACCAAAAAACAGTGCCAATTTGCGCATGAATTTCTCCTGAAAAAAGTGCGGCCTGGAAAGTTGTAACGAGCCAGCCGGTAAGTAGGGGTGATTATGCAGTTTGCAAGACCAATTGCAATTCTATTTGGAATTAGGGAAGCGCCAGTTTCACCATCTCGCTCCTGGCAAACAGCATGTCTTCCCAGGCTTTCAGTTTTTCCGTCGGGCTGCGCAGCAAATACGAAGGGTGATACATCGCAATCACCGGAATGCTGCGATAGCTATGCACTTTTCCACGCATTGAGGCCATGCTCGCCTCCGAACCAGTCAAGCGAATGACGGCGGTTTTGCCGAGGGCGACGATCAGGGTTGGCTGGATCAAATCGATCTGGCGATCCAGCAGCGGCGCGCAGGCTGCGGCTTCATTGAGCGTTGGCGTGCGATTGCCGGGCGGACGGCACTTGACGACGTTGGCGATGTAGGCTTCAACTCCACGTTGCAAGCCGGCCGCGGCAAGCATCGCATCGAGCAACTTGCCCGCCTGCCCGACAAATGGCTCACCTTGCTGGTCTTCACTCTCACCCGGACCTTCGCCGATGAACAACCATGCTGCCGTTTCGGCACCCACGCCGAAAACCGCCTGCTTGCGCTGCTTGCAAAGTCCGCAAGCATTGCAGGCGGCAGTCTCAGTCCTGAGTGCCGCCCAATCCATCGCCGCGATGCGCGCGCCGCGCGCGGGGTCGATTGCGATCGGCACCGCCGCCAATTTTGCCGCCTGCACAGCCGGTTTGCTGTCGGTCGAACGTTCTTCCCGCGTGGCGATTTTCGGCGTCACTTCTGCGGCATCGGTCGCCTTGTTGGTGGTAATGCGACCCAACTGCTGAAACGTTTCCAGCAATTCAAGCTCGCGCAAAAAATCTTCATCGGTACGCATGATCAGAGAATGTTCACCGGCAGACTCAGCCCGAGAAACAGCGCATCTTCGCGCCCCGCCATCGCCGGGTAGTAGTCGCGCCGCACGCCCATCTGTTTAAAACCGAACCGCTCGTACAGCCGCAATCCCGCCACATTCGACGGTCGCACTTCAAGATACAACACGTCGCGTTTGCCGCTGCGCTCGCAATCGATGAGAAATTGCAG
>JANYFH010000413.1 GCA_025362705.1 Betaproteobacteria bacterium | reverse complement strand
TAGCGATCAATTCAGTTCGCGACGGCACTCAACATATATGGATCTCAGTCTGTCCGGTATCAACGTTTCCACCGCATTGCGCGATTCTTTCGCACGTGCGCGCAACGCGTACTCGGCAGTGCGAATGCCGGATGTGCGTGCGCGCCGTGATGCGCTTGCGCAACTGGATCGCCTGCTGATCGACAACATAGGTGAAATCGCTGCCGCAATCTGTGCCGATTTCGGCAATCGCTCCCTGCACGAAACGCAACTGCTGGAAATCTTCCCCGCGCGGGCAGCCGTACATGACGCAAAACACCATGTGAAATCGTGGATGAAACCGAAACATTCGTGGGCCTCGATGTGGTTTCTGCCAGCCCGCACCGAGCTGCGTCCACAACCGCTTGGCGTAATCGGCATCATTGTGCCGTGGAATTATCCGGTATTGCTGGCAGTTGCGCCGCTGGCCGGTGCGTTGGCGGCGGGCAACCGGGTGCTGATCAAGATGAGCGAATTCACGCCGACGACCGGTGAATTTTTCGCAAAATTGATCGGCAAGTATTTTTCGCCGGATCACGTATGCGTCATCAACGGCGGAGCTGACTTGGCGCGTGAATTTTCCGCATTGCCGTTTGACCACCTGCTCTTTACCGGTTCTACCACGGTTGGCAAACACGTGATGCGGGCCGCTGCGGAAAACCTCACGCCAGTCACGCTCGAACTCGGCGGGAAATCCCCCGCCATCATCGGTCCGGAATGCAGGATCGATGAAGCCGCTGAAAAAATCCTGTTCGGAAAGTGCCTCAATGCCGGTCAGACCTGCATCGCGCCGGACTACGTACTACTACCGCGCGCGCAGGAACGGGCGTTCGCAACTGCAGCACAACGGGTGGTCGCGCGGCTCTATCCCACGCTGGCAAAGAACCCCGATTACACCAGCATCGTCAGCGTGCGCCATCTCGAGCGGTTGCAAGGTTATCTCAATGACGCTGCCGCGCACGGTGCAACCGTGCTCCCAATCTCGCCGGCTAATGAACCACTGGACGGCACGCAAAAACTGGCGCCCACGCTGGTTGCCAACGTTAACGACGATATGCGCGTGATGCAGGAAGAAATTTTCGGCCCCATCCTGCCGCTGGTTCCCTATGACAATCTCGACGACGCGATTGCCTATGTCAATAATCGCCCGCGACCGCTGGCACTCTATTATTTCGGCAATTTTGACGACCATATCCAGCGTGTGCTCAATGAAACCGTCGCCGGCGGCGTAACGATCAACGATGCACTCCTGCACATCTCCCAGGATCACCTTCCCTTCGGCGGCGTGGGCCCGTCCGGCATGGGTTCGTATCACGGCAAGTTTGGCTTCGATACGTTCTCGAAATTGAAACCGATTTACCATCAATCTGCGTTGAACGGCTTGTCACTGTTCAAGCCACCGTATGGCCAACGCTTCGAGTCGCTGATCAGGTTTTTGCTCAAATAACATGCCCGCCACGCGTCGCACATTCCTCAAAGTCGGGATTGCCAGCGCGTGCGTACTGGTAACCGCGCGCATGCTGGATCGCGATGTATTTGCGCAGGACGACAAGCCAGGTTCGCTGGATCTGAAAAAAATCGCCAACAAAGACGCCGTGTGCATTGCAGCCCTTGCAGCGGCGGTGCTCAAGGGTGCGCTGCCCGATGACCCTGCCGCAAAGCTGATCGCCATTAACGAGGTAGTTGAAGCGTTCGACCGCACCGTCGCCGGTCTCTCGCCCGCTGTGCAAAAGGAAGTCGAGGAATTACTTAGTCTGCTGACCTTCAGCCCTACGCGTCGCTTTGTTGCTGGCGTATCCAAACCCTGGGATGAAGCCTCGGAAGACGACGTCGGTAATTTTCTAGCTGACTGGCGAAACAGCCGCTTTACGCTATTGCAGCAGGGCTACCAGGCGCTCGCGCGTGTGATCATCGCTTGCTGGTATGGCAACCCGTTGTCGTGGGGGAAAATCAGCTATGGCGGACCGCCATTTGGCAAAGAGCTGGGCTTGCAGTGAACGAATCGATCATCAGGGATCCGATCAAACTCGCCCTCGCCGACCGCACGCGTGGCTGGAAAGTGATCGATGGCACGCGCCTGACAGAAGATATCAATATCGAATGCGATATTGTCATCGTCGGTTCTGGCGCCGGTGGCGGCACGGCAGCAGAAATGCTAACGCAAGCCGGGCTCAAGGTATTGATGATCGAGGAAGGACCGTTCAAAAGCTCCAGTGATTTTCGGATGCGTGAACGCGACGCTTATCCGCAGCTATATCAGGAGTCGGCTAGTCGTCAGACCAAAGACAAGGGCATCACGATTTTGCAAGGCCGCGCAGTTGGTGGTTCAACTACAGTCAACTGGACATCAAGTTTCCGCACGCCCGCCGCAACCTTGCAACATTGGCAAAAAACCTGGGGTTTGCAGGAGTACACGGAAGAAAATCTGGCGCCGTGGTTCGCAAGAATGGAGGCGCGATTGAATATCGCACCGTGGCCGATTCCACCCAACGAGAACAACGATATTCTGCGCCGTGGCTGCGAAAAACTGGGTATCCCTTCGGCCGCCATTCGCCGCAACGTGAAAGGCTGCTGGAATCTGGGTTATTGCGGCATGGGCTGTCCGACCAACGCCAAGCAATCGATGCTCGTCACCACCATTCCCGATGCGCTTGATCGCGGCATGACGATGATCCACTCTGCGCGTGTGGACAAGCTTTCAAGCCGTTATGGCCAGATCACAAGTCTCGTCGCGCATGGCATGGAGGCCGGTGACGTCGGCGTGAATACGGTCGCCGGGCCACACCGTATTTTCGTCAAAGCCAAACACTACGTCCTGTCAGGTGGTGGCATCAACAATCCGGGGCTGATGCTGCGCTCCAAATTACCCGACCCATATCGCACACTTGGCAAGCGCACCTTCCTGCATCCCTCGCCGGTAAGCGCTGCCATCATGGATGAAAAAGTCGAGGCCTATTCTGGGGCGCCACAGACGATTTACTCGGATCATTTTCTTGACACCATGCCGCATGATGGCCCAATCGGTTTCAAACTCGAAGCCCCACCGATTCACCCGATTCTGGCAGGCATCACGCTGCAGGGCTTTGGCGACGACCATTCGATGTGGATGAAGCGATTGCCGCACATGCATGTTGCGATCGCACTCATGCGCGACGGCTTCAATCCACAAAGTGTCGGTGGCAGTGTGGGTATTCGCAATGACGGCAGCGCCCTGCTCGATTACCAAATAAACAATTACGTCTGGGACGGCATTCGTCATGCATTGCTGGTGATGGCGGAAGTGCAATTCGCAGCGGGCGCAAAAATTGTCATGCCATTACATGAAGATGCCAAGCCGTATCGCAATTGGTCGGATGCCAAACGCGCGATTGAAGCAATGTCTATGCAGACCCTTCGTACGCGGGTCGCGAGCGCACACGTGATGGGCGGCTGCACCATGGGTGCTGATGCGCGCACGTCGGTGACGCGTGGCGATGGTCGGCATCATCAACTTGAGAATCTTTGGGTGTTCGATGGGTCGGTGTTTCCGACTTCCATTGGCGCCAATCCGCAGTTGTCAATTTATGCGATGGCAGCAAAGAACGCAGCGGGGTTGGCAGCAAACATCATGAAGACGCGCGCACCGCAAGTAAAGGCGAGCCTAAACCGTGGTCATGATGATGGCAGTGCGAACCGGGTTTCCGTCGTCTGACTGAATCGGCGTGAAAAACAGACGCATTCCTATACGTTCACCATGACTGGTCCGAAGTATCGTATCGACGCTGGTGGCGTGATTCTCAGCCAGCAATTTCTTGATGGCCAATTTGTTCTCTGCATAATTTTCCGTTGGCAACAACGATGTCAGTGGCTGCCCTTTTAGCTCTTTGAAGCGAACGCCAAACAGGGATTCTGCCGCAGCATTCCATTCAAGCACGTTGCTATCGCGATCACATTCCGCAATCGGCACCAAGGTGCGCGCAACATGTGTGCCAAGAAGAGCCACTCTGCTGTTCGACTCGCGTAACGCGCGCCGCTCATTTTCAGTCTTGAATCGAAGTTCACTGTGAGAAATACTCAGTGACGAATTCGACTCAAGCGAGCGCGCGAGGAGATCTTCGTTTTTCAACTCGACCTTCAGGCGATGTTCAACGATCTGGTGCTGCTTGTGTGAAAAATAAAGCACACAAAAAATAAAAAACAATGCCATCCCGCCACTGAGAAAATTCATGCCGTCGCGCATGAAAAATATGTAAATTGCCGGCGGTATCGAAGCCGGAATGGCAAATGCCAAATGTGCCCATTTGACGGGCGAAAACGCGGTAATCGATCCCGCCACGTACGACGTAATCGCCAGAACAGTGAACAATTCACGGTAATTGTGCGCAGCCGGAAACAGCAACGTTCCAATCAAGCCCCATTGAATGCCCGCAAATATATTGCCAACGATCATCAGCGTCGCCCACTTCTCGGGGTGAGCAACCGGTTTTTTCTGGGTACGATAAGCGTACGTCACCACGGTGCGAAAAAACATCACAATCGTCGCCAGGACAAACCACCAGAGCCCCTTCTGCAGCTCTCCCGTATCATAAAAAACAGCGACGGTAACGATAGATCCAATAAACGAAAACGAGATCGCCGCCGGCGTGAAAAAGAAAAGCTCAGCAACTTGCTTAAGAAGCAAGCGCCGTCGAAATTCCACCTGTCTATCCACGGTTCTGATGATCCTTGAGGAGTGCGAGAGTGGGAGTCCATGCTCGCCACTCGAAACTGCGTGGCTTTTTGTGACTCGAATGTGTCAAATCTAACCGGTCGACACTGGAAATGATGTGAACTGGCTCACATTTTTCCTGTGGCGCTTTGCGCCAGGTTTTCCAACCCAACATCCAGCTGCGTATAAATTCGTATGGATCGACATGATTAGCATTGCTGTGCTGATGATGCATGCTCTGCCTATGCGCTACGCGGTTGCAGCGATGGTTGATTTGGGGATAATAGCGGTTCACTCCATCATCCTCCCCGACAACAACATGCCAACCGAAAAACAAGAATCACCAAACAAAGACACCACCACTCCCAAACCCATCCCCACCGACAAGGTCGTCGTCACCAAACACAGAGCCCGCATCAACGGCGAGACCATCGCCTATACAGTGACCTGTGGCACCGTGGTGCTGAAGGAAGACACCGAGAAAGACGGCAATCGCGAAGCGGAAAAACCGCGCGCGAGTATTTTTTTCATGGCCTATACCAAGGATGGTGTGAAGGATCCGGCCAAGCGTCCACTAACGTTTTCGTTCAACGGCGGACCAGGATCGTCGAGCGTGTGGCTGCATCTGGGTGTGCTGGGGCCCAAACGCGTGAAGCTCGACAACGAAGGCAATGCCGGGCCGCCGCCGTACCAGTTGGTCGACAACGATTTCTCGCTACTGAACGAAACCGATCTGGTGTTCATCGATCCGGTCGGCACTGGTTACAGCCGCATGGTTGATGGCGAAAGCGTGAAGGAATTTCACAACTATCAGCGCGATCTGGAAAGTGTTGGCGAATTCATTCGCCTTTACACGTCGCGCCACTTACGCTGGGCGTCACCGAAATTCATCGTCGGCGAATCGTATGGAACTACGCGCGCAGCAGGGCTTTCGAGCCACTTGCAGGAAAAATACGGGATGTACGTGAACGGGTTGCTGCTGCTCTCGACTGCGCTCGATTTCTCCACCTTCCGTTTTATGGTCGGCCACGATCTTTCGCACGCGCTGTTTTTGCCTACATACGCCGCCACCGCCTGGTATCACAAGAAACTCGATAAATCGTTGCAGGCAAAACCATTGCGCGCATTTCTGGATGAAGTAGAGGCGTTCGTCGAAACTGAATATAACGTGGCGCTATTTCAGGGTGATAAGTTGCCAGCTGCAAAGCGCACCGCGGTCGCCAAGAAAATCAGCCACTACACCGGCTTGTCGATTCCCTACATTGAACAATCCAATCTGCGCATCAGCATCCATCGCTTTTGCAAAGAGCTGTGCC
>JANYFH010000165.1 GCA_025362705.1 Betaproteobacteria bacterium | reverse complement strand
GCGATGCTGGGCGCGCTGGCGTGGGCGTCGGTGTATTTGCGCGCGTCCTCGGCGGCACCAAATTCGCCCGAATCGGTCGCCTACGTACTCGACGATCCCCGCAGCCAGTTGTGGAGAGAAGCAGTACAGATGATTTCAGAGCGGCCGTTGACCGGGTACGGCTACGATCTGGCTGCCGCGCGCCATGAATTTGCGACGCGTGCGCACAACCCCGCGTGGCCGAGCAAATATGAACACGCCCACAACACTGTGTTGAACTATGGTTTGCAGATAGGCATCATCGGCGTGCTGCTTATCCCGGTTTTGTTTGCCTGCCTGCTCGCGGTATTTTTATATCTGCCGCGATCACGTCCGGTCACGCGTCTGACGGCGTGTTGCGGGTTTGCGCTGGTGACGGGATTTTTCCTGCGCAATCTGATGGACGATTTTTTCATTCGACAGTCCGTGTTGTTGTTTGCAGCTATCGCCGGCATGTTGATTGGCGTTAGCAAATCTCGCGTCATAAACGCATAGGCGCACTCAAGCTCGCACAGTAGGGTCGCCAATTTTTCATGCCGGAAACCCATCGCTCTCCATCGATCCAGTCAGGCACGATCCAACTCAATTGGCGCCGGTACCTCTCCCCGAATATATCGTTCCCACATGGCAAAGCAGGCCCTCTCAAGCTTGCGGGCGAACAACTGCGTATTGAACAACGGGACTTGGTGTCTCTGTGAAATCAATTGCTGTTTCAAACCCGACAGCGCGGCGCGATCCCGACCCAGCCGAATCGCCGTCTCCTGATATTCATTCAATGTCGTGACGGCCATCTGCGGCAATCCCGCCGCGTGGGTCAGGCTGTTGGCGACACGCGATGCAAATGTCTTTCCTGGACAGGTGAGCACTGGAACACCAACCCACAGCGCGTCGCTGCCGGTCGTGTGTGCGTTGCAAAAATGGGTGTCGAGAAACAGATCTGCGTGCCGATGTCGGGCCAGATGCACATCTTTTGGTGCACGTCCGGCGAATACCAGGCGGTCAGGATCAACGCCGTGTGCGGTCGCCGCCGCGCGCAGATTTTCACTCGCCAACGGATGACTCCGATACAGCCAAAACACGCTATCGGATACTTCGCGCAGGATTTCCATCCATACGCGAAAAACGCCAGGTTCGATCTTGTAGTTGCCGTTAAAACAACAGAACACAACGGCATCCTCCGGCAGCCCGCATGCCGCGCGGCTGGGCATCAATGCAGAAACCGGCTGCCGATCATCGTTGACCTGATAACTGTCGGGGAGATAAACCAGACTTTCGCTATAGCCTGCTGCAGATTCGAATGGCGTCACGTGCCGGTCTGTCAGCAAATAGTCGATAAACGAAGCCCCCATGGTGCCGGGATAGCCCAGGTACTGCACTTGCACCGGTGCTGGTCGCCATGCGAACAGCCTGGGTCGCGCACCTTGCGTGTGGCCCTTGAGATCGATCAGCACGTCGATTTCGTCATCGAAAATACGTCGCGCCGCATTCTCCGCCGACTCATTCCGGATATCGCGAAACACATCGCATCCGGTCGCAATGCGGTTTCGGTATGCGCTGCCGTCGTCGGCGCCGAAGGAATAAGCGAATACTTCGACCAGCGCTCGATCATGGCGCTCGAACAGCCCGGCCATCAGATGCGCGGTCGCATGATTTTGAAAATCGCCCGATACGTAGCCAATGCGCAGGCGATCATGGCTGCGTGTGCGTTCATGTTTGAACTGCACACTGGCTGGCAACTCCAATCGCCGGGCATACCGTTCGGCGATCTGGCGCAACTCGATTGGCGATATTTTAATCGGCAGGACCACCGAGACAAACGGTGACAGAGGCGTTGTCGTCGCGGTATTTTTGATTGCGGGTTCAACGACTTCTTGCCGGAGCTCGTCGATGCCGGTCCAATCGCAAACGGCGAGCCGCGCCAGCGCGAGCGCGCCGCGGCAATGCAAATTATCGGGAACAAACTTCAGTGCGGCTTCGTATTGGCGGATGGCTGCGGGGAAATCTCCAGTCGCGTTGTCGAGATCCGCCAGATTGATGTGAGCCTCGGCATAGTCCGGTCGCAACGCAATGGCACGCCGCCAATTCGCACGCGCCTCGTTCGAATTGCCGAGCGCATTTTGCGACACACCGAAATTCAGCCATGCTTCGGGCGAGGACGGATTGAGCGCAGTGGCTTGGCGAAAGTGCCCGTTTGCTTCCGGAGCATTGCCGCGCGCCTGTAGCACAAGACCAAGATTGATGTGCGCTTCCCAGTCTGCCGGCCGCCAGGCCAGCACTTGGCGGAAACAGCTTATTGCGGACTCGGTCTCATCGAGTGCGGTGTGCGCGACACCCAGATTGAGTACAGCATCTGGGAAAGCTGGCTGCAGCAGAAGTGCCTGGTGGTAGCCCGCGATGGCGGCGCGCAAATCGCCGACACTCTGCAGCGCATTGCCCAGCAGAAAGTAATAACCGGGATTGTTTCCCGCCAGTGATATCGCGGCGCGGTAGCTCTCGACCGCCTCGATAGGACGGCTCACCCTCATCAGCGCATTGGCAAGATTGACGTGCGCAATTTGCAGCTGGGGTGCGAGCGCAATCGCGTTTCGATAACTTCCGACCGCATCTTCAAAGCGCTGCAACGACTGCAGGATATTGCCCAGATTGACGTGAAAGCCGGCGTTGCCGGGCTCTATTTGCAAGGCCCGCACCATTAACGGGACTGCGGCATTCGCGTCGCCAAGTTGGCTGAGCGTCACCGCCAACAGGCCCAAGGCGTTTGCGTGCGCCGGTGCCAGTTTCAGTGCACTCTCATATTCGGCGCGGGCCTCTTTCAAGCGCCCAGCATGCTGGTGCGAAAGCCCAAGTTGCACCAGCTGATCTGCGGGTCCCACCATCTAGCACTCCGTGTAGGTTACAACTCTAAAGCAAATCATATTAAAATGTCGAGCACTGGCGCGGGTTTCAGCCTAAAAACACTCGGAGAGCCTCGCCAATGCTAGAGTTCTATGCAGAATAAAATACGCCTTCAACGATGCTCGCCCGCCAATGCAACAAGCGCATCAGCGAATTG
>JANYFH010000373.1 GCA_025362705.1 Betaproteobacteria bacterium | reverse complement strand
CAACGAAAACAGTTACGGCCACATCATCACGATTGAAGACCCGGTCGAATATGTGCACGATCACAAGAATTGCGTCATCACCCAACGCGAGATCGGGGTCGATACCGATAACTGGTTTGCCGCATTGAAAAATACCCTGCGTCAGGCACCAGATGTGATTTTGATCGGCGAAATACGCGACCGCGAAACAATGGATTACGCGATCGCGTTTGCAGAAACCGGTCACCTCTGCATGTCGACGTTGCACGCAAACTCGACGAACCAGGCGCTGGATCGCATCATCAACTTTTTCCCGGAAGAGCGACGCCATCAACTGCTGATGGACTTGTCATTGAATCTGAAAGCGTTTGTGTCGCAACGTCTCATCCCGCGAAAAGAAGGCAAAGGCCGTATTGCAGCAATCGAGATTCTGCTCAATTCGCCGCTGATTCAGGATCTGATTTTCAAGGGCGAAGTGCACGAAATCAAAGAAGTCATGAAACGCTCGCGCGAGATCGGCATGCAGACTTTCGATCAGGCCTTGTTCGATCTTTATGAGACCGACAATATTTCGTATGAGGACGCGTTGCGCAATGCCGATTCGCTCAACGATTTACGGCTGAAAATCAAATTGGAAGGGAAGAATTCCAAAGAAAAAGATTTGGCAGCCGGTCTCGAGCATCTGGAGATCGTCAAGTAATCACAGCGCGCCGTGCCTGCTGGCAATCGCCTGTTTCGGCGGTGTTGCTCGCAGGCACAAGATAGTGCTGTTACGCCATTTGCGCGAACGCGTGGAACAACGACACGCCGCTACCCATCACCAAAAATACCAATGTCACCGCAAGTACCGCGCCTTGTTTTTGTACCGCCTCAATAATGCGTTTCATGATGCGCTCCTTTCAAAAAGTTGTGAACGCATGAACAGTATCGGAGTCGGGGCGGACGATTTCTTGTAGAAACCTGCTGTGTTGTTGAATAAACTGGCTATTCACTTGTATAAATGTGCTGTTCTCGTATGATCCTGGAAACCTCAGTTGAACGGGTACGAGCGTGCCGCTCATGATCAGCGTTGACACAAGAATTCATATTTACGCGTGGCCGGAGCGATTCCTATATCTGGGTCCCAGCACGAAGACCTCCCTGCACCGCAACCACGCAGCGACCTGGCTGATCGCGCGCGAGGGGAAATTGCGGGTGACCTTGGGGTCGGGCGAAGCGCTCGAAAATCAGGCGATTTACCTCCCATCAGAGACCGAATACGCGACCGATCTGGCATCGTCCTGCATTGCGGCTTTGTATTGGGAGCCGGAGAGCACAAGTTTTCATCGCGCGTTGGAGCATATTGAAAACGTACCACGTGCCTTTGCCTGTAACCGGTCCGATCGAGGTGATCTTTTCAAACTCTATGAATTTGAAACTACGCGCGACGAGGCTGATGAATTGCTGGCGCGCGTTTTCGGATTTGCGCACTTGCAGGCAACACAGCCAGCGTATGTGGATGTTCGCATCAATAGTGCGCTGGCGTTTTTGCGTGATACTCCCCAAAACTACGACAGCATTGAAGCACTGTCGGCACGCGTGCACTTATCGCCATCACGTTTTGCACACCTGTTCAAGAAGGTGGTCGGTGTGCCGGTGCGTCGTTATGTGTTGTGGCTGAAAATGCGCCGTGCACTGGATTTGGCAATTGCCGGCGACTCGTTGACGACGGCGGCGTTGTCGGCGGGTTTCGCCGATTCTGCACACTTGTCGCGTAGTGTTCGGGCAATGATGGGGATTGCGCCGGAGTTTTTATTTCGACAGCGCGAGCGGCTGGTTATTCATCACTAGATATCCGATGCGTCGCGGGTGTGCCAGTGTGCATGCAATAGCAATGAAACTATAGCATTGGCGCGCATTTCAGGCCATTTTCTCGCCGAGAGCCGCACCAGCGTTAGAGTTTTATCTATTTATGCAGGCTTGCGGTTGCTTCCTGCAATGATCTTGTATTCAAACAGTCGGCATTCAATCTTGCCGTTGAACAGTGGCGTGCGCTTGCTTGCAGACAAGCGAACGCCCTTGGCAAGCTGCGGGTCGCCCGTGAAAAAGTAGGCGCGCCATCCGGCAAACTTCTGCTTCATCCAGTCGCCGAGTTTCGGGTAAAGGTCCGCAAGATCAGTGGTGTCACCAAGACGTTCGCCGTAGGGCGGATTGGTGACGAGCACGCCGCTGGTCGCGGGCGCTGCGACCTCCAGTATGCTGACTTGCTTCAAATGCACACAGTCGATCAATCCATTCGCGGTGAGATTTTCGCGCGCGTCCGTGATGGCATAACCGTATTTGTCGGTTCCAAAAATCGGCAGCAATGTACCGGGTTTGATGCGCAGCTTTGCTTCGGCAACCTGCGCGTCCCACATTGGTTTGTCGAAGGTCTTCAACTTGGTGAAGGCAAATTCACGCAGTTTTCCTCCCGACAATCCGGGCGCAATATCCAATGCCATTTCAGCAGCCTCAATCAGAAACGTACCGCTGCCGCACATGGGATCGAGAAACGCCTCACCAGGCTGCCAGCCGCTCAGTTTGATGATGCCTGCGGCAAGATTTTTTTTCAGAGGCGCTTCACCCGTGTGATCGCGAACACCGCGCTTGAACAGCGGCTCGCCTGACAAATCGAGATACAGGTTTGCGTGGGTGGCATCGAGAAACACATGAATGCGAATGTCGGGTTCGCGTGCATCGACGGACGGTCGCGCATCCACCTGCTCCCGGAACTTGTCGCAGACGGCATCCTTCACCCGCAGTGTGATGAAATCGAGACTTTTAAGCGGACAGCGGTGCGCGTTGATTTCAACCTTGATCGTGCGTGAAACATCAAACCAGCTCGGCCATGCCAGCATTGAAGCCGCATCGTAAATTTGTTGTTCGTTCGCATAGGGGAAATGCGCAACGCGCTGCAAGACACGACTCGCCATGCGCGAATGCAGATTTGCGCGGTAGCCAAATGCCTTGTCACCGATGAACTCCACGCCAGCTTCTTGCGCGGCAACCGTTGCCGCACCCAATGTGCTCAACTCATCTGCAAGCACAGCCGCTAGTCCGCGCGGACACGGTGCGAAATAGTGTTCCATCAGAATGGCTTCACAACAACAAGAATGACGATGCCGATTAAAGCAGGAAGCGTCGGAATTTCATTTAGCCATCGATAGAAAACATGACCGTGTTTATTCATGTCACGCTTGAAATCCTGGACGAGTTTGCCGAGGTAAAAATGGTGTGCGATCAGCACTAGCACCAATGCCAGTTTTGCCTGCAGCCAGCCGCCGCGAAAACCATATCCCAGCCATAGCCACGTTCCAAATCCTATTGTCAGAATCATGCATGGCGTCATGATGCCGACATAAAGTTTTCTCTCCATGATTTTGAAGCGTTCGATGGAGGTTTTATCCTCGGCCAGCGTGTGATAAACAAACAAGCGCGGCAAATAAAACAGGCCGGCAAACCAGGCAACCATGAAGATGATGTGAAACGATTTAATCCAAAGCATGACTAGTCCAGATATTTTTTCATTGCAGCGTCCCAAGTGCCCTGGGTCTGCATCACAAGATCGCAAAATTCGCGCACCGCACCGAAGCCGCCCTGCGCAATCGTCACATAATGCACGTGCTGCTTCACATACACGGGCGCAGACGGAACGCAAGCGGCGAACCCGCAACGGACAAGAAATGGCAGATCAATCACGTCATCGCCGAGCCCCGCGCTTTGTGCTGGCGTGAGCGAAAGACTCTTCAGTAGTTTTTCGTACATGCCGAGTTTGTTTTCCACACCCATGAAGAGCTGGGCGATGTGCAAGTCTTTCGCGCGCCGTTCCAGCGCTTTCGATTCACGGCCAGAAATGATTGCCAATTCCACACCGGATTCCCGCAACATCTTCAGCCCATGTCCATCAAGCGTGTTGAACACCTTTGACTCTTCGCCGTCAGGCCCGTAATGGAGGGAGCCGTCGGTCAGCACACCATCAACATCAAAAATCGCGAGCTTGATGTTGCGAACGCGTTCGATCAATTCCGCGTTCAGGGCCATTACAGAACTCCGGCACGCATAAGATCCAGAACGTGCACGGCACCGACCAGCTTGTTGTGCTCGTCAACCACCAGCAAACCGCTTGAGCCAATCTTGTAACGCTGAATCAATTCAGCCGCTTCGACCGCCAGGCGCTGTGCGCCGATGGTCTTTGGTGTACGCGTCATGATGGCAGCTATTCGGGTTGATTTGAAACTGTCGTGTGTCTCCAGCGCACGTCGCAAATCGCCATCGCTGAATACGCCTGCCAGCACGCCATCAGCATCGACCACTGCCGTCATCCCCAAGCCCTTCTTGGACATTTCCATGATGGCGGCTGGCAGCATTGCGTCTATTGATACCGATGGCACACGGTCCCCGGTTACCATCACATCGCTCACGTGCATGAGCAGACGCCGTCCCAGCGAGCCGCCAGGGTGGTGCATCGCGTAATCTTCCTCGCCAAAACCGCGCGCATCGAGCAGTGTCACGGCAAGCGCATCACCCAGTGCGAGCGTGGCCGTGGTGCTTGCGGTTGGTGCGAGATTGAGCGGGCACGCCTCCTTTTCCACCGCGGCGTCGAGATGCACGGCCGATGCAGTAGCGAGCGTGGAATTGGGCCGCCCGGTGATGGCGATGATTGGTGTACCGCGACGCTTTAATTGTGGCAGGATTTTCAGAATTTCATCAGTCTCGCCGGAATTGGAAATGGCGATCACCACGTCGTCCTTTGTAATCATGCCCAAGTCGCCGTGGCTGGCTTCACCCGGATGCATGAAAAACGCCGGGGTACCAGTTGATGCGAGCGTGGACGCGATCTTGCCGCCGATGTGGCCGCTCTTGCCCATGCCGGTGACAACCACCCGGCCTTTTTTTTCAGCCGCATCGAATAAAAGTTTATGTGCCGCGATGAATGCGTCACCGAGCTTCAACGACAGCGAACGTACTGCGTCGGCCTCAATATCAAGCGTTGCTTTCGCAAGCTTCAGGGTGCGAGCTGTATCGGCAATAGAGCGGGGATGTAATAAACTTTCCATGAGACTATTGTACCGTTAAGCCCACGCCTGATTTTCACCAGACCAAGTGACCACACACTCCACCCTGCCGATCATATTGATTCTACTGGCTACCGCTGTCGTGACCGTGGTGGTGTTTCGGCGCGTCAATATGCCGGCAATTCTGGGTTACCTGGTGGTCGGCGCGCTGATCGGGCCGCACGCATTGGGGTTCGTGCCGGACACGCCGCAAACGCGCTATCTGGCGGAATTCGGCGTCGTGTTTTTGATGTTTTCCATCGGGCTGGAGTTTTCTCTTCCGCAATTATTCGCGATGCGACGCACGGTAGTCGGGTTCGGCGGATTGCAAGTGGGGTTAACGATTGTGGCGGTAATTTTGATCGCATCGTTTGCGGGTCTTGGCTGGCAAGTCGGACTTATTCTTGGCGGTGTCCTCGCGATGTCGTCCACTGCCATTAGCATCAAGGTACTGTCGGACCAGGCGCAACTTCATTCGGCGCACGGCAAACAGATTGTGGGTGTATTGCTGTTCCAGGATTTGGCGGTGGTGCCGTTACTGGTGCTGGTTCCGGCGTTAGCGCTTTCTGGCGGTGCGCTCGCAATCGAAGTGGGCTGGGCGCTGGCCAAGGCAGCGGTTGTTTTGTCCCTGATCCTTACGGTGGGACAACGCGTAACACGTGCCCTTTTCGGCGTTGTTGCGCGACAAAAATCCTCGGAACTCTTTGTACTGACAGTTTTGCTCGTGACGCTGGGATTGGCGTGGGTCACCGAGATCGCGGGTCTCTCGCTTGCGTTAGGTGCGTTTCTTGCCGGGATGCTGATTTCGGAAACCGAGTACCGCTATCAGGTCGAAGACGACATCAAGCCCTTCCGCGACGTGCTGCTGGGGCTCTTTTTTGTCACCATCGGCATGTTGCTCAATTTGAATGCCGTGCTCGATCACTGGGTGTTTGTTTTGCTCGTTCTTGCAGCGTTGTTGATGTTCAAGTTCTTGATCGTCATCGCTCTGGCCATGCTGTTCAGGAACGACAAGGGTGTCGCGCTCAGATGCGGGTTGGCGCTGGCGCCCGCTGGGGAATTCGGATTTGTGCTCCTCTCCCTCGCCGGGCAAATCAATGCAGTGCCTGTAGCAACGCTGCAAGTTGTGCTGGCTGCGATGCTGGT
>JANYFH010000368.1 GCA_025362705.1 Betaproteobacteria bacterium | reverse complement strand
GTGGCCTCCAGTTCACTGGTTCCGGGCGACGACCCGACGTTGTTATTTACGAACGCGGGCATGAATCAGTTCAAGGATTGCTTTCTTGGCAAGGAAAAACGCGCCTACGTTCGCGCCGTGACTTCGCAGCGCTGCGTACGTGCCGGTGGCAAACACAATGATCTCGAAAATGTCGGCTACACGGCGCGGCATCACACGTTTTTCGAGATGCTGGGCAATTTCAGTTTCGGCGATTATTTCAAGCGTGACGCGATCATGTACGCGTGGGAATTGCTGACCCTGGTCTACAAATTACCCAAAGAAAAACTGCTCGTCACAGTGTACGCAGACGACGATGAGGCTTACGATATCTGGGCCAACGACATCGGCGTACCTTTGGACCGAATCGTGCGCATTGGTGACAACAAGGGCAGCAAATACGCATCCGACAATTTCTGGATGATGGGTGATACGGGTCCATGCGGGCCGTGCAGCGAGATTTTCTACGATCACGGCGCGCATATTCCCGGCGGTCCTCCCGGTTCGCCGGACGAAGATGGCGACCGGTTCATCGAAATCTGGAATCTGGTGTTCATGCAGTACAACCGCGAAGTCGCGAATGGCCCGATGATCCCGCTGCCTAAGCCTTCGGTCGATACCGGCATGGGGTTGGAGCGCCTGTCGGCGGTGTTGCAGCATGTGCACGCGAACTACGAGATCGATTTGTTTCAAGTACTGATCAAAGCCGCTGCACGCGAAACCGGTACCACAGATCTGGAAAATCCAAGCTTGCGCGTCATCGCTGACCATATCCGCGCCTGTTCATTCCTGGTTTGCGACGGCGTGATCCCGGAAAACGCCGGACGCGGATATGTGCTGCGCCGTATTGCACGACGCGCGATGCGACACGGCTACAAGCTGGGGCAGAAGAAACCGTTTTTCTACAAATTGGTGGATGAACTGGCCGATGTGATGGGGGATGCGTTCCCGGAAATCGTGCAATCAAAGGATCGCGTTAAAGCAGTGCTGAAGCAGGAGGAAGAACGTTTCGGTGAAACGCTTGAAAAAGGCATGGATATTCTCGATGCGGCGCTTGAAAACCACGCCAGGCGACTCGATGGTGATACCGCATTCAAGCTCTCCGATACCTACGGATTTCCAATTGACCTCACCGCCGATATCGGTCGCGAGCGTGGTTTCGAAGTGGATATGGCGGGCTTCGACAAAGCGATGGCCGCGCAACAGGAGCGCTCGCGTGCAGGCTCCAAATTCAAGGCTGGTGCAGCACTTGATTACAGCGGTGCCAAAACACAATTTCGCGGCTATGACACCTTGTCGGAAGAGGGCCGTGTAGTGGCGTTGTATCGCGGTGGATCGCCGGTACAGAGCCTTGTCGCAGGCGAAGAGGGCATCGTAGTGCTGGATAAAACGCCGTTCTACGCCGAGTCTGGTGGACAGGCGGGCGACACCGGCGAGCTATCCAAGGGAGGCACGTGCCTGACGTTATTTCGGGTGCAGGACACGCAAAAAATACAGTCCGACGTATTCGGTCACTACGGCGTAGTGAGTACCGGTGAGCTGGCAGTGGGCGACACGGTCGCGGCGAACGTGGATACGCACATCCGCAATCGCACCATGCGTCACCACTCGGTAACGCACCTGATGCACAAGGCGCTGCGTGATGTATTGGGCACGCATGTGCAGCAAAAAGGTTCGTTGGTCGATGCAGATAAAACACGTTTTGACTTCGCACACAACGCACCGATGACTGCGGTTGAAACTTCGAGAGTGGAAAGTATCGTCAACGCGGAAATTCTCGCCAACGTTGCGACTGCCGCACGCGTGATGGACCTGGAGTCTGCGCAAAAAACCGGCGCCATGATGCTGTTCGGCGAAAAATATGGCGATGAAGTCCGGGTACTGGAAATTGGTTCGTCGAAAGAACTCTGCGGCGGTACACATGTGGCTCGCACCGGCGATATCGGTTTGTTCAAGATCGTGTCCGAAGGTGGTGTTGCCGCTGGCGTGCGGCGCGTTGAGGCTGTCGCAGGATCAGTTGCGTTTGAATATGTGCAGTCGCTTGAT
>JANYFH010000367.1 GCA_025362705.1 Betaproteobacteria bacterium | reverse complement strand
CGAGCCAATCGTTGACATTACAGTCCGCGCGAAGTATTACCGAGTTGGTCACGAGTAAATGGGGTATACGAGAGCCAGCGTCGGATGCGCCAATTTTGCCGGTCAGCGCAATCGATTTCGTGCTGATACCGGGGGTCGCATTTGATCGTAGCGGCAATCGTCTCGGCTACGGGCGTGGCTATTACGATAAATTGCTGTCGATTGCAAACCCGGCACTGACGCGGGTATCGGCAGGATTCTCCTGCCAGGTTGTCGATCAGGTGCCGGTTAGTTCGCGCGATAAAAGGATGGACAGCATCATTACTGAAAACGAAATTATTGTGATCTCACATGAGCGCTAAACTGATCGACGGCAAAAAGATTTCAGAATTTTTTCGCGCTGAATACAAACTGCGCGTGGATCGGCTTGTTGCAAACGGAACGCGACCGGGACTGGCAGTAATCATCGTCGGCAGCGATCCCGCTTCACAGGTATATGTACGTAACAAGGCGCGCGCGTGTGAGGCGATCGGCATGCATTCGGAAGTGCACGCGCTGCCAGGCGAAATTTCGCAAAGCGGTCTCACGGCATTTGTCGATTCGCTGAACGCCAACGCGGCCATTCATGGCATTCTCGTTCAGTTGCCGCTACCTGAACATATCGATGATCGTGCCGTAATTGAAGCGATTGCGCCGGGCAAAGATGTGGATGGCTTTCATTACGCGAATATGGGTGCGCTGGTAATCGATGAGAGCCGGTTCCCGCCGTGCACGCCGTATGGTGTGATGAAAATGTTGGAGTATGAAGGCATTGATATTGAGGGCAAGCACGTCGTGATCGTGGGCCGTTCCAACATTGTGGGAAAGCCGCAGGCGATGCTGATGTTGAAGGCTGGCGCGACGGTGACAGTGTGTCACTCCAAGACGCGTGATCTCGCCAGGTTCACACGCGACGCCGATATTCTCGTGGCGGCCGTGGGAAAGGCCCGCATGATTGGTGGGGATATGATCAAACCGGGCGCGGTCGTGATCGATGTTGGCATCAATCGGCTGGCTGACGGCAAACTTGCCGGGGATGTGGATTTTGAATCTGCTGTAAAGGTGGCCTCCGCGATTACGCCGGTGCCGGGTGGCGTGGGGCCGATGACGATTACGATGTTGCTGGGAAATACCTTGCGCGCAGCTGAGCATGTAGCGGGGATTGTTGCGTCAAAGAAAGAGACGATGCTGGCGTGATTTCCGGGATTTCAGTCGTCGCAAACACATTCGTCAATCAGGAAAAATTTCTTTCCAAGTATGCCAACCCCGGAACTGATCCGAGCCGCTCACGCCTTCGGCCATGTCGAACCCGACGCGCTATTACTCAATCACTATTCTCTGGGCGCCTTACTCACCCAGCGCGCCATCGAGCAGCCTGACGCGCTGTTCCTGAAATATTTCGATGACGATGCGGGCGAGATGGCGGCGTATTCATATCGGCAATTCGCGCTGCAGGTCGAACGCGCGACAGGCTTTCTCGAATCGCATGGTCTGAAAACAGGCGACTGTTTCGCCACCTTGTCACACAACCATCCAATGGGCGCGGTGCTCCTTTTTGCGGGATGGAAGCTGGGCCTGATTGTGGCGCCACAGAATGTTTCGGAAGACGACGTTCGCATTGCATTCATCCTCGGCGATGCTGGCGCGAAACTGCTCGTTGCACATCCCGCGTTGATGGCGCGCGCAACGCAAGTAGCAGGTGAAGTCGCTGGCACGTTGCGAACCTTGAGCTTTGATGACGTGCTGGTGAGCGATGCGCCTGCGCCCGCGAATGAACAAGACTATCGTCGACATCCCGCACTCCTCGTCTACACCAGCGGCACCACCGGTAACCCAAAAGGTGTCGTGCTCACCCAGTACAATCTGATGATCAACGCACAGGGTATCAAAGACTGGCACAGCGTCGACACTAACACGCGCCTCATGTGCGTGCTGCCAATCCATCATGTCAACGGCATCGTCGTCACGCTCGTGACCACTGTGATTGCCGGTACCGCTTTGGTGTTGAATCGCAATTTCAAGGTGTCGACATTCTGGAAGCACATTGCAGAGGAGGGTGTCGCGATTGTTTCCGTAGTGCCGACCATTCTGCAGTTTCTGTGCGAAGCGCGCGAAGATATTGCAGCATTGGATTTGTCGCACTTTCGTTACTTTGTCTGTGGCGCGGGCACTTTGCCGATTTCATTAGTCGAGAAATTCGAAACGCAATTTGGCGTGCCGATTTTGCATGGATACGGACTATCCGAAACAACTGCATTCACCTGTACGCTCCCAGTGGAACTGCCCGAAAAGGCGCGCCAGTATTGGCTTTCCAGCAGGAGATATCCCAGTATCGGCACGGTATTTCCGCATTGCGAGATGGCCATTCATGACGTGGATGGGCGCAGTTTGCCGCAGGGGGAACGCGGCGAAATTGTGATTCGCGGCCACTACATCATGAATGGATATCATCATCGCCCAGAGGTGAATGCGGAAACATTCAGGCACGGCTGGTTCCGCTCCGGCGATGAAGGATTCTTCGAATGCGATGAATCAGGACGCCAGTTTTTCTTCATCACCGGCAGGTTGAAAGAACTCATCAATCGTGGTGGCGTGAAGTACAGTCCGTTTGAAATTGAGGAAGTGTTGCTGTCGATTGCCGGTGTGAAAGTTGGTTTGGCGATTGGGTTCGACAACGAATGGTATGGCGAAGAAGTCGGTGCGTATATCGTACGCGAAGCGGGTACGCAAATTTCTGCCGCCGACATCCTTGCAGCGTGCCGTTTGAGGATGCCGTTTTCGAAGTGTCCGAAAGTAGTTGTGTTTGGCGATGATGTGCCGGTCACAGTGACGGGGAAATACCAGCGCATCAAGTTGAAAGAGTTGTTCGGCGGGCATTCGAAAACGCAATTTCGCCAATAGCATGCTTGCCGCCACGATTTGCGCAAACTCAATGATAATAGGGACAGGCTTACTGCTATCCGAATATGGATGTTTTCCCGCTTTTTGAAAAAAGGGAACTAATAGACCTTTAGAGGTTTTTGCTGCCATGACACCCGCTACACCCTTTGACCAAGGCCTGGATAAAAATCCAGCCAACTACGCGCCGCTGTCGCCACTGTCTTTTTTGCCAAAGGCCGCCGCGATTTATCCCGACCGCCTTGCGGTGATACACGGCGCACGCCGTTTCACGTGGGCAGAGTTGTATGCGCGTGCCCGGCGACTGGCCAGTGCATTGCAGCAGCGTGGCGTGGGCAAAGGGCACACGGTCGCTGCGATGCTTGCCAATACGCCTGAAATGGTGGAAATGCATTTCGGCCCGGCGATGATTGGGGCAGTCGTCAATACCCTCAACACGAGGCTTGATACCGAGACGATTGCCTTTATGCTCGACCATGCTGAGGCGAAGGTGCTGGTGACGGATCGCGAATTCGCGCCCATTGTTGGACGTGCGTTGGCGCTCTGCAAAATAAAACCGCTGGTCATCGATGTACTGGATCCCGCATTCACCGGCGACGGAAAAGCGCTTGGGGAAATCGATTACGAAGCGTTCATCAATAGCGGCGACCCGCAATTTGCGTGGTCGATGCCGGGCGATGAGTGGGATGCGATCTCACTCAACTACACTTCCGGTACTACTGGCAACCCAAAGGGTGTGGTTTACCACCATCGCGGCGCGCATCTGAATGCCGTAGCCAATATTCTTGAATGGTCGATGCCGAAGCACAGCGTGTATCTGTGGACGCTGCCGATGTTCCATTGCAACGGCTGGTGTTTCCCGTGGACCATTGCCGCCAATGTCGGCACGCATGTGTGCCTGCGTAAGGTCGAGGCCAAGGTGATTTTTGAGTTGATCCGAGAGCACGGTGTCACGCATTTCTGCGGCGCGCCGATTGTGCATAGCATGCTCATCAATGCGCCTGCGGAAATGAAGACCGGCATAAAACAGAAGGTGCATGCGATGGTGGCAGGCGCGGCGCCGCCGGGCGCGATGATAGAAGGCATGGCCAAGCTGGGGTTCGCGTTGACTCACGTCTACGGCCTCACTGAAACTTACGGCCCTGCAGCAGTGTGCGCGAAGCACACCGAATGGCAACTATTGGCAGTGGACGAACAGGCGCGCCTCAACGGCCGGCAAGGCGTTGCATATTTGCTGCAGGAAGGCATGACGGTAATGGATCCGGCAACCATGCAAGTGGTGCCTTCTGACGGTGAGACGATGGGCGAAATCATGTTCCGCGGCAACATCACCATGAAAGGCTATCTGAAGAACGGCAAAGCCAGCACTGAAGTATTCGCTGGCGGCTGGTTTCACTCAGGCGATCTTGCTGTGATTCATCCCGATGGCTATGTGAAAATAAAGGATCGCGCCAAGGATGTGATTATCTCGGGTGGCGAAAATATTTCCTCGCAAGAGGTAGAGGATGTTTTATGCCGGCATCCGGCTGTCATGATGGCGGCTGTGGTGGCCATGCCGGATGAAAAATGGGGCGAAGTTGGCTGTGCGTTTGTGGAATTGAAAGATGGCGGCGTCGCGACGGAAGAAGAATTGCTGGCGTTTTGCCGCGAACGTATGGCGCGATTCAAAGTGCCGAAAACGTTTTTGTTTCGACCGCTGCCGAAAACGTCCACCGGAAAAATCCAGAAATTTGTATTGCGTGAATGGGCAAAAAGCAAAGAGGCGATCGAATGAGGCATTGTTTTTATTCAGGGCTTTCCACGGCAGGTTTCCACCGCGTTCACTATACCGAGTGGGGTGAGACCGACAATCCACGCGTACTCATTTGCGCGCATGGCTTGACGCGTTGCGGTCGCGATTTCGACACGCTCGCAAAGTCCCTGCAAAGTCACTATCGGGTGATTTGTCCTGACGTTGCGGGGCGCGGCGAAAGCGACTGGTTTGCCAATAAATCCGATTACAACTATGCGCAGTACATGGCGGACATGACAGCGCTGCTGGCGCGCACCAATGTTGATACGGTTCATTGGGTCGGCACTTCGATGGGCGGCATCATTGGTATGTTGCTGGCCTCGCACGCGAAAACGCCGATTACACGCATGGTCATCAACGATGTCGGCGCATTCATTCCCAAGGCTTCGCTCGAACGGATTTCGATGTATCTCGGTGCGTCGCCGCGTTTTTCGGATTTTGAATCGGTCGTGATGGCAGTGCGCGCAGTCAGCCCTTTCGGGGAAATGTCCGATGAGACCTGGCGTGAGTTGACTATTCCACTGGTGAAGCAATTGCCAGACGGTAGCTGGCAGTTCCGTTACGATCCGGGTATCGGTGATGCGTTCAAACTCGGTGCGATTCAGGACGTTGATTTGTCCGCGGTGTGGGATAAGGTTGTTTGTCCGGTGTTGATTACGCGGGGTATGGATTCGGATTTGTTGTTGAAGACGACTTTTGACAGCATGTGTCGAAAATCTGCTGTGCGTGGGGTGGAATTTGCGAATGTGGGACATGCGCCGATGTTTCAGGAGGCTTCGCAGATTGAGGCGGTGAGGGCGTTTTTGCTTGAGTAGTGATTACATTCTTAGAGGTTCCGTTCGTGCTGAGGTATCGAAGCACTGGTTGGGTCTATTGGGTAGCGTAGATTGGATGATACCGATGCCGGGGGTTGCCTGGCGGCAACCTACTTTCTTTGCTTCGCCAAAGAAAGTAGGCAAAGAAAGGCGACCCGAGGTTCGTCGCCCCGCAAAAAGCGCGGGGTTCCCTGCGTTACTCGAAATGACAGGCCGCTGCGGAACTCGGGCTCGTGGTTGTTTCAGCGCAGAAGGCTTGATTCGGTGCTCGCCCTCAGACAGTCCTCGCGGACTACCCCTGTCATTCCTGCGTTACTCGGCGACTCTCATCGGGACCCGGGTAGCTCATCACCACTGTCTCCCCGGCGCAGGCCGGGGCCTAATTTGAATTAAAAGAATTGGATCGTTGCGTGGGCAATGTCATCGGCTACGCCTTGTTATTCCTCCCAATCAAACCGCCAAATCGCAATCGCGGTAAACGCGGCTGAGAAAGCCAGCATCGCGCCTATCGAAACACCAGCCGCATCAAGCCCCTG
>JANYFH010000360.1 GCA_025362705.1 Betaproteobacteria bacterium | reverse complement strand
TGCAGCCAGACAATACTGCCGCGTTTATGTCGCCTGGTATCTTGAGCCGCTCCCCACAAGAGCGTCACCGATTTCATCCGCCGCTGATGTGTTGCCATCAGCCATGCCCGCTCTGTGCCGCAACGCATTCGCCGCCGAAGCATTGCCGCATTCAACCGCCATATTGAACAACTGCTGGAGCGAATGCTCGTCTGTCGACGCCTGGATTTTCGGTGCACACACGGTGAGTGGCGCCAGGTCCGCCGCCACTGAAAGCGGCGCCACGTTTGTGGGGAGCGGATCGAGATACCAGGCGACATAAACGCGGCAGTATTGTCTGGCTGCATCGTCGATAAACCGCGCAGATTGGACCGGCTGTTCCTCGCCAATTGCTGCCACCAAGGCGTCATTCCATACGCGAGCTTCTGCATCCCGCGCGACGGTATGCGCGCGCGGGTTATCGGCCAGGCGCTCAATGAACGCGCCCAGTGCCGAGGCAATGATCGGCAGATTTGTCCGCAGTGCTGCCGTCAGCGTGTATGAGTAGCTCTCAGGAACTTGCGAGGGGAACAAAAACGCATCGGCCTTTTCAAGCGCAATGAGTTGCTCCAGATCCTCTTCGCGGTAGGTTCCACCGATTGCAAGCGGCGCGTCCGGGAATCTCGCCACAGATTCTGCCGTGTGACCAATCAGCTTGAAAAATAATGGCAGCTTGCGCACGCGCGCATCAAGCGCACATGCCTCCACAATCTTTAGTCCCTTTTCAACGGTGAGCGCACCAAGTATAAGTACCTTGTGGGGCGCGTTCTTTGGCGGTGCTGCGAGATCGGGATGGTTGCGAACCTGAATCGCAATATCCGGAAAGTATTCCTTCATGCGCCGTGCGAGGTCATGTGAGGGCGCGATCACACGTTCTGCGGCGCCGAGCAGCAAACCCATACGCTGCCGCCATTCGGCATCCGCTAAATAATCGTGCAACGTAATGTCCAGCGGCACTTCAAGCGTGCGGTGCAAATCCAGAACGTATGCGGGAAGGCCGTGAACATGGTGCAAATGCACTCGCGAAATACCGATTGCACGCAGCAGGCCAGGCAGTTCCTGCGGATTTTTACGATCATCAAAAAACACTTCGAACTCTTCGCCCTGCCGTACCCAGCGCAGCGACATACTTTGATCGCTGCGGGGCTTTAACACCAGGATGTCGAGAGAGTCGGAAAGTAACGCAGCCAGATCATTGACGTGTCTCTCAATACCGCCACCCAGATTGGCTGTCAGCATTAACACTCGCGGTCGGTGGGAGGCCGTGAGGCGGGCGAGATCGACGCGTCGCCTCAGCACGCGGGCAGGATCATCCTGAAGATGATGCGAGATCAGTTCGCGGTACGCGGGATAGCGCGCGTCGATCGTCGCCTGTGCCTGTTGCTTGCCAGCGGTCGCCGCCCCGCCAAATGAGACCTCGCCCTTGTGATACACGAATACATCGCCGCACAATTGGTGCGTAAAGCCCCGTGCCGTTGCGCGCATGCACCAGTCATTTTCCTCGCCGTAACCGCGGCCGAATGCCTCGACATCAAACATGCCGATGGCATCGATGGCAGCGCGCGTCATCAACATACAAAATCCCACGCCGGTGGGAATTGCGACTGAACGCCCTCTATTGAGGGTGGCGAACATTGCATCGAGATCGCGAAGCGTCGGCACTGCCGGCATCTCGTTCGAGATTGCGAGCCGCGGATAACTGCAGAGTGTGGCGTTGTTGGAAAACGGCGTCACGCTCGCTGTTTGCGGCGAGGCAGCAGCACAGGCAACCATCCGGTCCAGCCAGCCGTCGCTGACAACGGTATCGCTGTTGAGTAATACGACGTCCCGCTCGGCGTGCAATTGCATTGCGCGATTGCAGGTTGCGACGAAGCCGAGATTTGATTCATTGGTGACGAGCGTGATGCGCGCGCTCCTGGCCAGATCGGCGAGATACGCCGTAATGACAGCATCCGGACTAGCATCGTTCATCACTACGATTTCAGCAGACTGCGCGTTCTTTGCGGCTAATACGCTTTCAATGCACGCGCGGGTTTCTGCGACGCCGCTGTACACCGGAATGATGATATCGATTCGACTCACAGATTGAAGGCTTGGCAGGAGGGAAAGTAAGGGGGAAAATTTGGCAACACACGAGATTATAAGCGACAGCTACGACCGCCCTTCCCCCCGCGCCGCCAGATAAATGCCCGCCAGCAGCATCGCAAACCCGGTCAGTTGCAGCGGCGCGAATCGTTCACCGAAAATCAGCCACGCCAGCAGGGCCGAGCCGATGGGTTCGCCGAGAATGGTGATGGCGATGAAGGTTGCGGAAACATGTTTCAACGCCCAGTTGATCGCGCTGTGGCCGAGCAACTGGGGCCCGAGTGCGAGTGCGATCAGGCACACCCAGGCGAGGGACGAAAATCCGTGCAACGCGGCGCCGCTCAGTACCGCCGTCAATAACAAAGCCAGCGCCGCACTCGAATACACCAGCCAAATGTATGGGAGCAGCGACATGGTCTTGCGCAAGCGCCGGCCGATGAGCAGATAGCCGCAAACCGTGAGCGAGCCCACCACCGCGAGGGCATTGCCCAGCATCGGATTGCTGCCACCGCTGCCTTCAACGAGGCGCGCATCGGATAAAAATATCAGGGCGCTGCCGAGAATGGCCGCTGCGATTCCAAACACCAGCCAGCGTCCAAGCTGCTCACGAAAAAACAGAAACGACACCAGCGCGATCCAGATCGGATTGGTCGTGACCAGCGCTGTGCTGCTGGCGACCGACGTAAAGCCCAGTGACGAAATCCACGCCGCGAAATGCAGCGCCAGGAATATTCCCGCCGCGCCACCCAGCAACCAATCCCTGCGAGTCAGTGCGCTGATTTCCTTCGACGACTTCGCCCATGCGAGCGGCCACAGCAGCGCCGCCGCAATCGTCAATCGCCATGCCGCAATCGTGATCGAGTTCACGCCCTCGGCCTGCGCGACGCGAATCAGGATCGCCGCGCTCGATACGATCAACACGGCGGCGCCGAGTACGACGTAGGGCAACCACGCTTTTGGGGTAATTACGATGGGAGAAGTTACAGACAAAGCTTCATTTCAATGAACACGAAAATTTTCCGGCAGGTCGATATGCAGACATAATAAATGCCTTTGATGACTGGGCAAAAAATGAAACGACGCCAGACCACAAAACTGCTCGCGATGGTAATTGCCGCACTGCTCACCTCGTCCGCGTGCATTGTAGCTGCCCAGACGTGGCCGACCAAGCCAATCAAAATCGTGCTCGGCTTTCCACCCGGCGGTGCCACCGATATTCTTTCGCGCGATTTCGCCGCCAAGCTCGGCGATGAATTGAAGCAACAGGTCATCATCGAAAACAAACCCGGTGCCGGCGGCACCATCGGTGCGGACATCGTTGCCAAGGCGGTGCCCGACGGCTACACACTCACCATCGGCACCACCAGCAATCACGCCATCGCGGTGAGCCTCTACAAAAAACTGCCCTACGATCCGGTCAAGGATTTCGCCGCCATCACGATGCTCGCCGTATCGCAGAACGTGGTGGTGATCAACAACGACGTACCAGCCAACAACATCAGGGAATTGGTCGCCTACGCAAAAGCCAATCCGGGCAAACTCAATTTCGGCTCCTCCGGCAACGGCA